>JAUILM010000781.1 GCA_030432855.1 Bacteroidia bacterium | reverse complement strand
GTGATGATTGAACTATAGACACCTGCGATCACGTCCAGGGACTCCTCATCACATCCAGAAACCACTTTGGTGATATTGGTAAGCGTATGCACTTTGTCACCGGGATTGATGCGCTCCGGAGAGTAGCCTACTTTGAAGTCTTCAACAAATTTTAAACCGGACTCTTTCTCCAGGATAGGAATGCAGTCTTCCTCGGTACAACCCGGATAAACAGTAGACTCGAATACCACATAATCGCCCTTTTTCAGCACTTGGCCTACGGTTTTGCAAGCGGAACGCAAAGGACGGAGATCGGGTAATTTATGGTCATCAATAGGGGTAGGTACTGCAACAATATAAAACCAGGCATCCCTGATTTCATCCAGATCATCGGTAAAGCAGATGCTGCGGTCCTGAAAATCGGATGAGTCCAATTCTTTGCTGGGATCAATACCCTGCCGCATCAGCTGTACACGCTCCGAATTAATGTCGAAACCTTTAACTTTATATTTTTTTGCCAGTTCCAGTGCGATAGGCAAGCCTACATAGCCCAGGCCGATGACGCAAAGAGGGGCGTTGGAGTTATTCAAAGAGTTGTTCATTCTGTAATTTCGGTAAAAAATAGAATGTAAAATTAAGAGTATATTATAAATATTCCAACATATTATTGAAATAAATTTATATATAAAATTTTAGATCAACTGCAGTTTGCCATTATTCTTATCTTTGATGTTTACTATTGAATTATAGTAGAAGTTACAATTGAGATGAATTAATAGTGTCTAAATTTTTTTTATCTAAATTAGCCGGCTAAACAGAATTTTACTAATGCTAGTGCGTAAAGCGATATTCTTTTTGGTTTGTATTTATGGTTTGGTTTCATGCGTTACGAATAACAAGGTGCAGTATTTGCAGTATGAGGATGTTAACCCAGATACAGTTCTGTTAGACAAAGTTGTTAGGACCTATAATAACAACATACCTCAGTATAAACTTCAATCAGGAGATGTTATAGATATCCAAATCGAAAGTTTGACAGAATCAGAATACGACTTTTTTTCAAATAGTCTTACTGCTGATAATTTTAACAATATATCACCTGGAAGTGCTGCGATTCAAGGGGAATTATTAGATAGTAATGGTGAAATAAGGTTTCCAGTCGTAGGATCTATAAAGCTTGAAAACTTAACCATACTGGAGGCCCAATCAATTGTTCAAGAAATTGCAAGAAGGTTTCTCAGTGATCCAGTGGTTAAAATAAGGTTGTTAAATTATCGTTTTACTGTATTAGGCGAGGTGAAGCAAGAAAGAACTATTACTTCATTTAACAGTCCCATAACGATGCTGGAGGCTATCGGATTAGCTGGTGGATTAACTGATCTAGGGGATAAGTCTAAAGTAAAGCTAATACGGCAGAAGAACGGGGTAACAGAAGTGCAGTACTTGAATTTGCTAGACGAAGATTTCATCAACTCACCATACTACTATGTTCATCAGAGTGATGTAATCGTGGTACCTCCACTAAAGCAGAGACCGTATCGAAATTATTTTGGTCAAAACCTAGCAATAGTATTATCGTCAGTATCAACAATTCTATTGGTAATAAATTTGTTTGTTAATTAGTGGATTGGAGAGATTGAAATGATTGAGCAAATGAATGATATTGATACCCAGAATAATCAATTGATTGATTATCGTAGGGTTTCGGCAAGGATATTGGATAGTTGGTATTGGGTGCTGTTGTCACTATTGTTTTGTTTAGCTTGCGCTTTTCTTGTTAATAGATATGCCACCAAAATATATACGGTAGGTATGTCAATAATCATTAAGGAAGGACAAGAGGCGAGTGGGAATGCAGAGATACTATATAACAACCCTCTGGTTGATCCTTACCGCAACTTTTACAACGAGAGGTATCTATTAAAAGCATATCCCTTGATTCATGATGTAATTAAGGAGTTAAATTTCTCAGTGGCTTTTTTCAACAAAGGAAAGGTCAAGACCAGTGAAGACTATGAACCGTTGCCAGTATTGGTAAAGGTCTTGACCCCGGATGATAAAGCCAAAACAAATTGCAGTTTTGAAATTAAGGTACTCTCAAATAAACAGTATTCATTAGCTGTCCTTAATGAGGATGAAGAACCTTTAATTGATCACAAGACATATTCATTTCTTGATACAATCAAGGTTAATGATGTGTTATTAACCTTATATCCGGAAATCGATACCGATCTAACTATATATAAAGACAATACCTATTACTTCAAACTCCAACGAATAAATGGTCTTGCTCTTTCCTACATGAATAGGTTACAAGTAGACTGGGCGGAAGAAGGTGCTTCGGTTATTCATTTGTCAGTCAATGGAAGCATCCCAAAAAAGGAAGTTGATTTTTTATCAACCCTGGTCCACAAGTATTCAGAACGGGATTTACAGAAGAAGGTGTTGGCAGCACAAAGATCTATTGAGTTTATTGAAGATCAACTATCGAATATTACGGACTCTTTGTTGGTATACGAGAATCAACTACAGGATTTCAAAACCGAGAATAAGGGAGATGAACTTGGGGATCAGTCAATAAGATTACTTGAAAAACTTGAACTAAAACAACAGTCAAAATCTGAATTTACCATTCATCAAAACTATTTGAATCACCTGGAATCATATATCCGGGAAGGTCAAAATCTGGATCAGATTATATTACCATCGTCGGTAGGTATTTCAGATCCTATTCTTACTTCTTTGGTGCAGAGTATGTTGGAACTACAATTAGAGATTCAAACAAGTTCCTCCTTAGAAAATCCATTAGTAAATGTTCAACTTTCAACGATCGAAACTTTAAAGCAAAAAATTCTGGAAAGCATTGTTGGTCTTAAGAGTATCAATCAAATAAATCAGAATGAGGTCGATCAGGAAATCAGATCTATCGAAAGAGAATTATCTTCCTTGCCAGCTGCGGAAAGAACACTGTTGCGTATTAGGAGAAATTTTTCATTGCATGAGAACCTGTACATATTCCTGATGCAGAAACGAGCAGAGGCTGGCATTACTAAAGCGTCCACCGTGTCGGACATACAAGTAGTAAATCCACCAATGGTGAGCGGCGGACCTGTTTATCCAAATACCATAAAAAATATTGGGATAGGAGTAATACTGGGACTTGGCCTTCCT
>JAUILM010000780.1 GCA_030432855.1 Bacteroidia bacterium | reverse complement strand
GGGACAAGTTTCCTTACACACATGCCTCCCAAAAGGTTTTTACGGATTGGATACATAGGGAGGCTGCAGGGCCCGTCCTGGCACTCCCTTCAGCTGTAGTTCCGGAAGAATGGAATTTCATTATTAATCCTTTACATCAGAAGATGACGGGAATCCGGGTGGTGGAAGTCCAGCCTTTGGCGATTGATGAGCGCTTGTTGAAGTAGGGACCCGATTAGAGAACTTTCTAACTGCTTTGATTCATATTCTTGATGGTCACTTGAGTCTAGCAGTTTGTCATTATTTTATTGCTGTTAGTATTGAATGTCAGACTAAAATGGAATGTCCCATTTTAGATTGTAGATTTTTCAGATGATACTAATTCGAGCTCAACAGTCTACCTGAGCTATTTCCACCACCCAGAGAAATAGTGCACTTTCGAATTCTACATTCAAGACATATTGTAAATATTTAAAAATATTCGAAGCACCAAAATGGCAATAGTTTCACATCTGTTGGATAAAAACACTATGACCAGGCTTACTTTTCTATTCTGTATTGGTTTTTTTGCATGCAATCTGGGCAATGTCGAAAATGCTGAAGAGGTTTCATTAGCTGAGATTACATTTGATCCGGGGCAAATAAAAGATAGCTTGGAATTAGCTTCTAATCCTATTTTAGAAGTAGAACTCAGCGAAGAGAATCACCATCATGGTCCTTTTACTTTAAACACTCTCACAGATGATCATTTTCTGTTACATGACTTAGCAAGGGAATCTATTCATCTTGTAGATAGGGAAGGAAACATACACGACGTGATCCGTCACACAACTGGTACTGCCTTCTCAAGGGTGATTCAAGCGGTATCAATCAAGAAGGACACTTTGGCAATACTTGTTGACAAAGGAGATCGCATACTACTATTTGATACAAACTTCAAATTTCTCAGTGAAGTACGTCTTAAAGAGCGGTGTAAATCATTTTCTATCATAGAGAAGGGCATAATTGTGAGACCTGTCGATCCAATTACAACTGATGATCATTTCATTTTTAAAGTGTACAAATGGGATGGTAAAACCGAAACTTACCTTGCGCCAATACTCCCAATAAAGATTCCCGTTCAAGAGATTAATTTCAAGAGGCATGACGCAGGTTTTGTTTCGTATAAAGAATCTTTCCATGAGTGCATCTATATGATAAAAGATGAAAAAATTGATTCATTGATCTGTTTTGATTTTGGAGAATTTATGCCCGATATTAATCTATTGTCCGAGGATGATATAAGTGTATCAAGAGCCCTGGTAAACGGATTTTTAAGAATTATTGATTACGATCATTATGAAGGTGTTGATATTGCTATCATTTCTTTTGAGCAAATGGAAATGATGCCCAGATATTTTGCAGTGATTAGAAATGAGAAAACTGATGAAATTCGTTTCTATGCATTTAATTCAAAACAGGTCCCCATTCCTCATGATATTCAGGGTAAGATTTTGGTCATGGATTTTGATTTGTTGTGGAAAAACAGCATCCTTCGCCTTCATCAAATTGACTTATCCGAGATTTAAGGCATTTTAAGTACATACGCTAGGCATCCACCATAAGTACCAATTCTGATTTAAAGGAAGAGAAAAAGGCCCTATCGGAGGACCTTTCTATATGTTCTATTTCTTATCGAGTCTGTAAAAAGGGTATGCCAGCTTACATAGCCCGTATACCTCCCGAGCCACTCACTTTGCTACTCACCTGAGCCGGATTTCCTTTATAACGGACACTACCGCTCCCAGAGACTCTGGCATTGATAGCTTCCCGCGCATAAACAGTTGCTCCACCTGATCCACTAACATTGACCTCACAGGTATTGGATGTAAGATCAGCGGCGTCCATGCCACCGGAGCCTGAGATAGATACTTCAAGAAAATCTGCCTGACCATCCAGCTCAATATCTCCCGATCCACTGACTTTACCATAAATATGTCTGGCTTCAATGTCCAGCTCGAGATCACCTGAACCTGATACTCCCACTTCCAGATCGTCAAGTCCCGTAAAGGTATTGGTGGTCTCCATATCGCCTGAACCACTAACTGTTGCGACTGTAAGTTTGGGTATGGTGATATATATCTTCACGTTCTCTGCTCTACGCACCATTCTGTCGTACTTAACACGCAATACACCAGCATCAACATTGAGACGAAGATTGTCCAAAATATTCTCCTGTCCTTCCATCACTACTTTCTGTACTGGTCCCTGGGTAAGTATAATATCACATGAGTATCCACTCTTTACTCCGTCAAAGGCAGGGAGGTCTACTGTGCGAGTGACTACTGAGCCTTCACCCCGGATGGCTCTTTTCCACCAATTTTGTGCATCTAGCGTGGTGAGACTTGCAATTGCAAATACTAATACAACTAAAGTGTTTCGAACTTTCATATTTCCAAAATTTGAATGACATCTGTATAGACGTATCATTCCTGCATTGGTTGCAGATGACTCTGAAGAAATATGAAGGAAGTCCCGTTTACTTAGAATCGGGCGGTTATACCTCCCAGTACATTTAGCCCAAAATTGGGGTAGCTGTACCAACGACGATATTTGTTAGCCGCAAGATTATTCAAGTGTATAAATACACCAAAATTTTCAGTGAGATAATAGTCGGCACTCAACGATACATCCATGAGCAGATTAGGTTCATCCGGGAGGTCCAGATCCTGAAACTCAACAGGATCCGTGACATATGTCTCTGCTTTCAATCGTAAACGCTGATCCATCGTCAGATAAGTGACGCCTACATTTGTCTGCAATTTGGGTAGATACCATGCTTTCTCCTGATTATTCAGGTCATAGATATTATAGACTACACTTCCCGAGATATCTACTTTAGGAAATAGCTTCCCCTTGACGGCTCCCTTTAAGTAAATGATGCTGGCCGTGTCATAGACTACATCGTATCGCGTCCAGGGCTTTTCCTGATCTACTTCAAACAGTGCGAGATCGTCTGTGGGCTTGAATCCTCCCTGAAAACTGTATTCCAAACCAGAAACGATTCCTTTAATTCCTCCATAGAAGTCATAGTAGCTGGATACACGAATATCAGATAACTCAGAGACCAGGAATGGATTGTAATCGGATAGAATGCGAAAATTATTTTTTCGAAGACCACCATCAGCACCTG
>JAUILM010000779.1 GCA_030432855.1 Bacteroidia bacterium | reverse complement strand
GATCTTCGCTTTCATTAGTCGGTATCACAAAACAACGATAGAGATCAAGCTCCCTCAGATCTGGTACTACGAAGGGCTCCAATCTGTGCGAAAAGTCTGGATCTGTGATTTCAAGGTTAGAAGTGATCACGGGTGGTTGCAGCGTCTCCGTACCACCCTGTGGGGCTCCTTCTTCCACCCAGCGTTTGAAGAGTTCAATTTCTTGCTCTGACAGTGACCGATCGTGCGCGATACCACTGTAGTCACTGGGCGGCCAAGGTGGCATGAGTCTTCGGGCGATGAAAGATTCCATTAAGAACCGTTTCTCAAAAGCCTCCTCATAGCTTTCCAGACTAAAGGGAGCGATTCCTTTGTCATTGTGACAAGGGGTGCAGTGTGAGTAGACCAGACATCCTATTTGGTCTGACCAGGTGATTTGATTTTGAGAGAAACCTGTCGAACTCCATAAAGAGAGAAGGAGAAATAGAACATGGGGTAGCAGCCTTTTCGAGAAAGCTGATTCCCAAAGCTGCCTGGACGTTGTCAGTGATTCGAAATGTCGTTTGTACCGCTGCCTCATACTCTTATAATCCTCATTCTTAACCATTTGTTTTATAGAAACTGTAGTACGTCACTAATAGTATCGAGCTTCTGGAAGTTTGGATGTTCAATATTTGATTCCACTTTTTCGTACTCCCAGGTGGTGTGAAAAGGAACGTGGAATCCGTGACCTCCGACCTTCAGGACAGGAAGAATATCACTTTTCAGCGAATTACCAATCATCAGGAAGTTAGAAGGAGGCACATCCAGGTGTTGAATAAGCTTCCTATATTCCCCTTCTTTCTTTTCAGATACAATCTCAATATGGTGGAAATACTTCTCCAGTCCGGATTTTTTGAGTTTTTTTTCCTGATCCAGTAGGTCACCTTTCGTAGCCATCACCAATCGATACTTACCCTGAAGTGCCTGCAAAACCTGTTCCACACCGTCAATTAGCTCTATCGGTTGGTCTATTAATTCTTTTCCCAATCCTATGATCCGATCGATTACGTTGGGTTTTAATTGATAGTCCGAGATCTTTAGCGCTGTTTCTATCATGGAAAGTATAAAACTCTTGATGCCATAACCATACGTGGACAGGTTATTTATTTCCGTTTTTAATAATTCCCGGGAGACCGTATGATGAGGTAGGAAATTTTCCATCATATCGCAGAATTTCTTTTCAGTTTCCTGAAAATAGGGCTCATTGATCCAGAGCGTATCATCTGCATCAAAGGCAATCACCTTTATTTTTGACATAGATATTAGTTTTTAGGAATGCATCACTCCAAAGCCATTGCACGGCCTCCAAGAGGATAGCACCTCCCTGTTTGTCAATGAGGGTGCCCACTCCATCGACAAATTTATAATCTTACTACCTATATTTCAAAGCGGCTGCTAATTGCAGATCGCTCAAATCACCATCTTCCATAGATATTTAAAAGAGAAAATAATCAATATTCGTTTCGTCACGGGTATGGTTTGAATAGATTCAGAGGTCTGAAAAAAAGTATTGCATAAAAAAAGGGTGGCTTATAAAACCACCCTTAAAAATTAACAATCAAATCTATTTCAAATCAGTTACTCTTCTGAATTCTAATGATCTCCTGGTGATCTCCTTCGGTGATTTGTACGAAATACACACCAGAAGGAGCATTCTGCAATGCCTCAATCTCAAGTAGAGATTGTGCATCTTCGGATAGGATCAATTGCCAGATTGATCTTCCCAGAACATCTACAATACGTATTTCGGTGCCCTTCTGATATTGTGGGGCAACTTCCAACGTAAAGGCATTGATGATTGGATTGGGGTAGGCAATTGATTTTCCATAGGCCTTTTTCTCGAAGTTGTTTCTTTGGTTAGCAACCGATGACTCCTGGAAAATGAAATTGTCCCGGGCATCTGCAGTTGCCGTAATATCTGAAATACAGTACACGATATCATCGATAGCCCCAGAACCACCCAGCTCAACTGTCATTCGACTGACGCCTTGCGTATTGAGTGCCAGGATTTGTTTGGAATTATCTCCATAGTTTTTCAGGTCAACTTCCTTAATTTTTTGTTGCTTGGCATTGTATAATTTTATTTCTCCGCCTTTTTCTTCGATATCAATTGCGGTTATTGATTCCAGATCAACAATTTCCTTAAAATCGAATACGATCAATCCGCCATCCCCGTCATCGTCGGGGACATCGATAAGACCATCTTTATCCTGATCCTTGGTGTTTTCTGCAATAATTAGTAGTTGCCCTTGTGCAGAACTGTTTTCTCCAACCTTTCCAGCTTTACCTCCGTTCCCTTTTCCAGGACCTCCAAAGTCCTGATTGGGAGTACCCAGGTCCTGATCTTCATTGCTGGGATCAGAAGAATTAAATATGGTCCCGACATTAGGTCCTTTCTTATTAAAGACTCTAACCGTGGCGATCTCTAATTCATGATCCAGCACAGTACCTGTCGGTAGGTCATTGAAATCAATGACATCGCATTTTGATTTATCCACCAAGACTTCTACGGAGGCACCTCCAAAGCACCCGCCCTCAAACTCAACTTCAACGGTCAGTGTCTGACTTTCGTCAAAGCAGATTTGAATACCCGGTGTAGTTTCTCCGGTGCTCCAATGGTAGGATCGTACGGGACCCGATATTTCTGCAATGACATCGTAGCACGGTACTTCATCCGTGAGAGTTATTGAGGCAGGCAAGGTGATCCGGCTGTCACTGGACACACTAGAGAAAATATATGAGCCGATATCATTACCACTTTTATCTCCGATTAATAAATAGCAGGGGCCAGTGGATTCGAAAATACCTTCAAATTTCACCTTCGTCGAACTGTATTTTTCTACCATTAGAGCTCCTTCCTGATCATACATACGGATATAGGGCTCCAATGGCGCATCAATCTCTTCCAGTTCAAAGGCATATGATTCACCCTCTACACCATTGATCTGATACGTTTTAAGTTGAGAAACGGCGTCTAAAGTATGCTCAAAGGAGTTTTGTGAAGTACAGAGAAATAATTCACTACAGGGATTATGGGTAATGGATTCATAGTGCATTCCATAGGGTCCCAGGTCGTTGCCGTGCTTGTCTTGTACTATCACCAGGTAGGTGGCATCTTCGGCGCTGTACATTTCAGC
>JAUILM010000778.1 GCA_030432855.1 Bacteroidia bacterium | reverse complement strand
TCAGGATCTACCAGCAAAGTGTAAGGAAGTGCACCATTCCATTCTGGATCAATCGCTTCAATCAAGGCATACTTATCTTCCTGGGCGAATATGTAGTTTGGCACTGCTGAATATTCCTTCTCTAGAAATTTCAGGGCTTTATCATGTTGACCAGGCTTGTCTGCCGACACGGAAACAAACTCAAAGTCTCTGGCCCCGTACATGCGCTGGAGTGCGATAAACTCGGGATACTCGATAATGCAGGGCCCACACCAGGTTGCCCACACGTTGATTAGGCGCAGTTTGTCTCCTCCTTCATTGGCTACAATTTTCTTGATGTCATCAACATCGGCTGATTCGAGAGTGACTTCTTTGGACTGCCACTGATTATCAACACGTTCTCGGGAGTCTGTCTTCCATCCCCATTTTGTAGAACATCCAAAGACCTTTGTGGTGGGTACTTTCACTTCTTCACCTGCCAGCACAGCATCTGTGGCAGCACGCAAATCTTCTGCGTTCGCACTGCCTGGTTTTTCGATAGCATCCAGCCTTCCATGATATCGGAGCTTTTGATCCTCGTCAAACACGTAGGCATGGGGTGTGGCGACTGGCCCGTATTGCAGGGACACAGCTTCATCATCTCCATCATATAGGTAGGGAAAGTTAAACTTTTGGTATTCTGCACGAATGATCATGTCTTCGAAATCATCGTTGAGGTCCGTATATCCCAGTTCTTCATAGAGCAATCCAAGAGGACTATTCGGAGAAATGGCAATAACCTGTACACCTTTATCTGCGTAATCAGAGGTGAAGTCCATCATCCGCTCTTCATAGGCCTGCGCAGTAGGACAATGATTGCAGGTGAATATGATCACCAGGGCTTTGGCATCACTGTATTCTTCCAATGTGTGGTATCTGCCATCCACTCCGGGAAGTCTGAAGTCAGGTGCCTGAGCTCCGATTTCCAGAGTGGGTACCGGATCTTGTTTTTCAATGTGCTGTGGATTCATGACGAAGAAGGGTTTTACCTCTTCTTCCGTTGCTGTTTGCTCTGTGTCAGTACTTTGCTCGCCTGATTGACAGGCTACCATAAAGAGTAGAGAAAGCAATAACAGGCACTGTTTAAGGTCAATTAATTTCATTATTTCATAATTTTTTTTGGTGTTCTTCCAGATCGAAATGCATTTGGTTCAATCTCTTTCAATCCGGAAGCTAATTTAGACGGCTCTGAATATACAGAAAGTTAAAAAACTATGGTGGAAGCACTTTTTTTCCGAACGATATTTTGTGTTCTTTGCTCTGTTGACATATAGTGAGTACCGCTCAACTGGATAAACATGTTTAGATTTTTTTTATGGTGCTGGATGGTTACATTTTCGCTGGGATGCACTCTTTTAGGTGGAAAGGAAGAAGTCTCTCATCCGCATAAGATGTCTGGTTTCTATTTGTCCGGGTCTCAAATCAAGGCAGGACTTCCGCACGGGTTTCAGCGCCTCAATCATGTGGAAGAGGAACCGTCTAACAAGGAGTTACTTCAGATCACCCAGGCTATCCTTTCACAAATTGAAACCGATGCTACCCATGTTGATCAATTTGCAGATAGTACAGGGATAGCGAGATGGCTCATTTTTGTAAATGCTCCTCAACGAGAGGTGAGCAAGGTGACTACCGCACTGGACAATCTGGGCGTTGAATCTTTTATGCAGCAACTTGCGAAACAAATGGAACCGTGGACTTTGCATCGCAGGGGAAGTACCTTCCGGACGAAAAGACATTTGGAATATGCTAAATACAAGCATTTGCTGGAACATGCTGCAGACACCGTTTATGTCACCCGATTTGTGACCAATGTGAGTGATCGTACATGTACTATTTTTGATATTAACCGGTCTGAGGAAGATTTCGAAAGTCTGCTAAGCACCCTCACATTTGACAAATGAAAAATCTAATGAGTAAAGGAAAAAATCAATTTTCTGAAGAAAGATTCCGACGTATGCCCATCGTGGGTATTCTCAGAGGTTACACACCCTATGAAGTGGAGCGGTTGATCCAAATCTATATGGACTGCGGATTCACAACGATCGAAGTCACTATGAACTCTGATCATGCAGGTCCCATGATAAGAAAATTGGTAGCGGAATACGGTGAAAGGCTCAATGTGGGTGCAGGCACCGTCAGAACAATGGATGAATTGCATCAGGCGTTGCAGGCAGGTGCTCAATTTATTGTGACACCCATAGTAGACCCTCAGGTTATCAGTACCTGTGTAGCTTGTCAGATACCAATATTTCCGGGAGCGTATACACCCAGCGAGGTTTACCAGGCCTGGAAGCTGGGAGCGACTGCGGTAAAGATCTTCCCCGCAGTGACAGGAGGTCTGACCCATATCAAAGCAATCAGGGCTCCATTGGAGATGATTCCACTGGTCCCAACCGGCGGTGTGGGTGCGCACAATTTGGGTGAATTCTTCGATGCCGGAGTTGTGGGCGTAGGCATGGGAAGTCAGCTATTTCCGGGGAAGCATGTAGAGGCAGGTGATTGGGAAAGCGTACGGACTCAAATGATGGAGGTGAAATCAGCCTACGATTCCTGGAGTGAAAAGATAAAGAACTAATGGCTAAATGGATTAGTACCGACTGGGGCACCTCATCGTTGCGTCTTTATTTAGTCGATTCTGATGATCAGATTCTTGATGAGTATGCCAGCAAACAGGGGATCAAAAGGGTCTATCAGCAGTTTCAGGATCAGGATATATTGGATCAACAGACATTTTTTCGCCAATTTTTACAGCAGTCCGTAGATGATTTTATGTCAGAACATCATGGTGATTTCAAGGATTACCCCGTGGTCATTTCTGGCATGGCATCTTCTTCCATTGGCATGTTGGAGCTACCTTACGCATCCTTGCCCTTGAAACTTGACGGATCCTCAGTGCAAAGTAAATTTCTTGCAGGTACCCACACGATGAATCCGAAGTATCTTATTTCAGGATGTCAGCGGGAGGGAGATGTCATGCGAGGTGAAGAAGTCCAGATGATTGGGTGGAATGCCATGGCCACCCGTCCGGATCAGATCACGTTAATATTACCAGGTACACATAGTAAGCACATACAGGTCGAAGGAAACCAGGTCACTGATTTTAAGACTTACATGACCGGAGAACTGTTTGATATCATGTCCAAT
>JAUILM010000777.1 GCA_030432855.1 Bacteroidia bacterium | reverse complement strand
AAGAATCATTTTTTAAAGAGTGGTGGCTTCCAAAATATACCTAAACAGGAATATACGTATGACTTTCTGCTGAGGAGCCTGGAAAAAGATGCTAGATTTCTCCACATTCCTAAGGTTTTGATACACAATCATTACCGACAAGATTTTTCCTCGTTTTATTCATCGGGAGAGACAGCACTTAAAGCGTACATATCTCGCAATAAGATTAATGCAACTGTCGAACCAGGATTAATCAAATCAACATATCGTATACGTAGAAAACTAGAACACTTCCCAAAAGCGGTGATAGTTATACCTACCAAGGACAACCTCCCGGTGCTAAAAAAATGTATAAATAGTATTTTAGCCAAAACCACGTATCCCAACTACGAAATAGTCATAATAAATAATTGTAGTACAGAGGAGGCAACATTGAGTTACTATGAAGAAATGTCAAACTCCAAACAAGAAATTCGTTGCATAGATTATGATCTTGAATTCAACTACTCGGCCATTAACAATTGGGCTGTAAATCAAATAGATTCAGAATACATCCTTTTACTGAATGACGATACGGAAGTGATTTCCAAAGGGTGGTTAGGATCTATGGTAGAGCTCATACAACGTCCAAAAACAGCCGCAGTAGGTGCCAAGCTATTATACCATGATAACACCATCCAACATGCAGGTGTTATTCTAAATATGGGTGGACTGGCGGGTCATGCGCACAAACACTGTTCTGCTCATGAGGATGGTTATTTAGGAAGAGTAAACATTATACAAAATTTCAATGTATGTACGGCGGCTTGCCTCCTGATTAAAAAAACAGTATTTCAGGAGGTACAGGGTTTCGATGAAAAGAACCTCAAAGTAGCTTTCAACGACGTAGATCTATGCCTTAAAATAGTGGAAGCCGGCTATCAAATAGCTTACACTCCGTATGCAACCCTTTATCATTACGAATCGAAAAGCAGGGGAAAAGACCGAATGCCCCAACAGCTCAAGCGTGCCAGAAAAGAAAAAGCATTCATTCGAAAAAAATGGGGTAAAGTCTTAAAAAAAGGAGATGAAAGCTACAACTCAAACCTTTCACTTAGCAGACATGATTTTAGCTTAAGAATATAATTCAACCATAATGGATCATTACGTTGGCAGACTGGACCCTGTGAGAGGTCAAAAAATATCGGGATGGGTCTTAAATAAGACCAGCCCCGAAAAAATAATCTCGATCGAGCTTCATGTAGATGGCAATTGTACCAAAGTAACAACACCTCATGTACTTCGAAAGAAAATACTGGAAAAAGGGCTACACCCCACGGGAATCTGTGGCTTTACCTTTGAAATCAGTGATGTCGACATCACGAACAATCCAGAAATAACCCTTATAATCAGTGGTACAAATCAACACATTGGTGATCCTGTTAGAATCCAGGAAAGCACTGAAAAATCTTCAGAAGCGGAAAGCGTGCTTATTGTGGGTCTTAACAAGAGCGGAACTTCAATCCTAACCTACGTAGTCGCCGGTGGACTCCAGAATGCAACCATTCATTTCGAACCAGGAAACTTTAATAGCTTAAGTGACTTAGACCTTCACAAGGAGATCACCAAACAATCACCAGTGGTTACTAAATCTTTGTATTATCCACGCCACAAGATAAATGACATCAACAGGATTGGCCATCTATATGACAAATGCATCTGGATCATTAGAGATCCAAGAGACGTTATCATTAGTGCATTCTTCTATACCTGGTATCATGGCCACAAACAGCAACAGGGTAAATTTGAACAGGCACTTTCTGAAACGATAAGGAAGGAAAATGCTCCAGATAAAATTCCTTTTCATCACTTAACATCGATTATTTACGATGCAAAGTCGACAATTCCACACTTTTATGGATCTCTGGTAAATGCCATCAAGGATCTTGATAACAATTGGCTCGTAATCAAGTATGAAGATATCATCAATAAAGAATACAAGCGTCTTGAGGATTACCTGGGATTTAAGATTGATAGGAATGCCAAAGTGAGTAAAACACTTAAACGTGTCGAAAGATCCAAAAAGTCCGAAAATTGGAGAAACTGGTTCAACCTAGATGATGTGAAATATTATTCACCCTTACTAATTCCCACTCTCGATTCCCTTGGTTACGATATAAGCGACTGGAACATTAACCAGCCTTCCAGGCTAAATCCTTCAGAAGGTTCAGAATATATGAGATCTATAGCCAATAACCCAAAGACAGACTCACCTACCGACAGCGCATCAAAAGATGTGTTTCCACCTCCAGGTATACTCAACTATAAAAACAGGAAAGGCTATTTAGAAACTGGTGATAACTATTTAAGACTGTTTATAGAATATGGACTAAAACCCAATCATCATGTCCTTGAGATTGGTTGCGGTACAGGCAGGATATCCAGAGTAATGCGTGACTTCCTATCCAGAGGTTCCTTTATCGGTGTGGATATCATGACAGAAGCAATTGATTGGTGTAAGAAATCCTTTCAGGATGTGCCACATATGAAATTTGAAAGTCTTCCTGTGAATAATGACTATTACAATGTATTTAACACCACCGATCCAGCTAAATTTGCTTTCAAATACAAAGACTCCCAGTTTGACTTTATCTACCTGACTTCAGTATTTACTCATTTGTTGAAGCCTGGTCTGGAAAACTATATAAAAGAGTGTGCGAGAATGATCAAGAAAGGTGGGACATTTTTGGCAACATTCTTTCTTTTAGATGAATACACCTTCGAACTTATGAAGGAAGGCAAAGCATCCAGAATATTTCACAAGTCTGAAATTAAAAACATGCACTTATTCAACCCTGACAAACCGCAGGCTGCAGTAGCATATGATAAGAGGTTCTTACAGGACCTATTATTTACAAACGGCCTCAAAATAACCAATATGATCGATGGAAAATGGAGAGACAGAGCTTCAAAGGGCAATAAACACAAAACGTTTAATCAGGATGTAGTTATCGCAAGCAAGCAATAGTAGTCTTCTGATAGACAAGGTCTATCTAACCATTTCCGCCTACTATGAATACATCACTCGCCACATGAAGTCACAAGCTACCTTGAAGTCTCCACACTTCAAGTCCATATCCATCACCGCCAATCCGAAATCCGAAAAGCACCTAAGGCACCCACTTCACCCCTCTATCATACTGCTCTA
>JAUILM010000776.1 GCA_030432855.1 Bacteroidia bacterium | reverse complement strand
AAATACAGTGCCCAGCCATCAGCGGGTAAAGCTACTGACCCTTTATTGGTCAGTGTAAATGTGGCCGTTCGTTTATCATCACCTTCTGCGGCATCGTCGGTCAGCTGCCACGTAAGCTCTAAATCTTCATCACCAGGCCATGGTGTGGACTGCGAATTTTGATTTTGACAAGCAAAGTGAAAAAGTGGGGTAAGACAAATTGCAAGGACAAGTGCTCTCATTTGATCAGTAATAGCTTCCGTACAAAGTAAATAAAAATCAAGTCAATCAGAGGTGTCACTGAGCTCAAGCCTGAGATCTTAGCAAATCATATAGCATATGAACTTAGAAAGTGTGATTACAAATTGAATGGTAGTGGATTATACATTAGATGATCTTTAATGTCTAATTACACATATTTAATTAATTCTTAACGATGAAAGGGTAGGAGACAGCCAGCTTTTATCTGTAATTTATGCTTCAAATCTGGTAAACTTCAAATTTTCTGACTATGCAGACACTGAAAAGATGGCGTCGATTGAATGGAGAGGTGATCGATCAGCCGATTGTTGAAGCTGTGGAGGAAACGATTTTACGTGAGATGGGCCTGGGAAACCGGCTCAAAGTATGTATTGGTACCGACTCTCAGGCATACCAAAAACATGTCGAATTTGCGACGGTTATTGTTTTTCTCAGAGAGAAGAAAGGAGGGTTTATGTACATCTGTAAATCAGGTGTGCAGAACTCAATGGGCATTAAAGAACGAATGATTTCGGAAGTAGCGAAATCGGTTGAGATTGCTTATGCTCTTTGCGACATCCTGGATAAATATGCTGTGGAGCTGGAGGTACATGCCGACATTAACACGGATCCACATTTTCAATCAAATGTGGCACTCAAAGAGGCAATGGGGTACATACGTAGCATGGGCTTTATATTTAAGGCTAAGCCTGATGCTTTTGCGAGCAGTAGCTGCGCTGATAAATTAGTGTAGCTCATCTGGAGTGTTGTATTCCGACATCCACTTATGATAAAGTGGGTGAATACTGTATTTTGGGCGCATGCTTAGAATATTCATAACCGGCGGAACTTTCGACAAAACCTACAATTACATCAGTGGAGAACTGACTTTCTTTGAGACCCATGTGAATGGTATGTTGAAACGGGGTCGGTGCTCGCTTGATATAGAGGTAGAGACTCTGATGATGAAGGATAGTCTACAGATGACCGATGATGATCGGCAATTGATTGCGGAGGCGTGCAATCGAGTGTCAGAAAACAGGATGGTGATCACACATGGCACTGATACGATGGTCCAAACGGCGGCCTACCTTTCAAAGCAGGTCAGGAACAAGACCGTCATATTGACCGGGGCGATGATCCCGTATACGTTCGGTACTTCTTCGGACGGATTCTTTAACATGGGTGCTGCCCTGGCATTTGCTCAGACACTAAATCCGGGCATATATGTTGCAATGAATGGTCGCTATTTCGATTGGAATAATGTCCGTAAGAATTATACGACGGGGTATTTCGAAACAATCAACTCACTCTCATAATCCATTAGTCGCAATGTGCGAGGGTGGATTTTATGGAAATCAGGGATTGATCTGACTCTAAATCCACAGTCCTGGACTGTCGTACATTTCCTTTTTTATCCAACAATACCAGTTGGTAAGAAGCAAACGGCGAAGACTCAGTGTCTACTACCATGAACTGTTGACCATCTTTTCTTGATTTGATATCCAGGGATTCGACAATGCTTAAAATCTCATCGTTACAAATCTTGTAGAGTACGAAGCGATCTGACTTCCTGGGAAGATCTTTTGTTTGCCAAACAATCAGTACATCTCCATGATGCATGATGCTGGCTTCCAAAGTGGACGTAGAATTATACGACAATGGATCGTCATTTGCCTGCATTGTCCCCAGTGACAAGAAGAGAGACATGGTTAATAGGAATACTAATTTCTTTTTCATCTTAATTCATTCGGAGTTTATGTCTACATGATAGGTTCATTTGAGGGATTTTGCAGATAATGACGATTTGTACTTGGGAAAACTCGACGAAGGCTTACTTTCGCACCCATTTTTAGATCAGGTCAGGTATTCCATGCTTTCAGCAACATGCATCAGCGGATGATCGTTGTATTGATCAAAGAGACTAGATTGGAATGATTTTTGATTGGAATTTATTGATTTTTAGTTGGTAATGATTTAAAATAATTCTTTATTTGTATTGTCTATGCCCACTAAAGCATGCAATACCGAGAATATTGATGTGTTTGTAAATCCTAAACGTTTGAAATGAAATCCCTTTACTTTTCCTTTTTATTAGTGCTTTTGCTGAGTCTTGAAACTCAAGCCCAGAATCCTTTGAGGCCTGATGCGTTAAGTTTTAAGGTATTGTTTCTGGACTATCAAAGCCCCGTCACGAGTGACTACGGAAATCTGAGAAACTATAAGAATGGATTTGAAGTTTCCTATCAAAGAAATTTTCATGACTACATCAATCTGTCGGTTCCCTTCCGGGCGGGCGTCGTAAACTTCAACGACGAGTTTAAAAACGATGCGATCTTTAGTTTGGGAGGTCAGGTGCAGGCCCAGTTGTGGAAAGCAGGTAAGCCTGCTATTCCTTATGTATTGACTGGGGGGCACGCTGTATATGAGAAAAACGCAGGTGAATTTAATATAGAAATACCCATTGGGGTTGGGATAGATATCAAAATGGGAAAGAATGCATACTTCAATCTACAACTGGAGTATCATTTGGGACTGGCAGACAACAGAAATAACCTGCAGCACGGTATTGGATTTAAATATTTGATTGGAAAGAAGTCTAGTGAACCAGAAGTACCCTTGAAGCCTAGTGATAGCGATGGAGATGGTGTGCCGGATGAGCAGGATCTATGTCCAGATGTTGCAGGGTTGATCGAATTTAAGGGCTGTCCTGATACGGATGGTGATGGAATCGCTGATCGGGAGGACCAATGTCCTGATTTTGCCGGATCGATAGAATTGAATGGATGTCCGGATAGTGATGGAGATGGTGTATCCGACAATGAGGATGAATGTCCCAATCTGAAGGGTACTATAGAAAACAATGGATGTCCGATAGTAGATAGGGATGGTGATGGTGTAATAGACTCCGAAGACGCTTGTCCGGATGTAGCTGGTGCCATAGCTACCAGAGGAT
>JAUILM010000775.1 GCA_030432855.1 Bacteroidia bacterium | reverse complement strand
TGCAATTCTTTCTCATCGAGTAGCCTGATCTCGATGAGAAAGAATTTAGTGACTTACTCCTGGGGACGATTAATGCGGAAGTTCAGTATCGGCCTGGATCGGGCGTGACCAATGAAATCATACATTCGGGAAAGCTAAATATTTTTAGAAATACGGAATTAAAAAGTGCATTGGCCGCTATGGATGGATTGCTTTTGCGGATCAGATTTCAAGAAACTGAGGAGCTTGCCATGATGAGGAACGACTTATTGATCATGTGCATGGATAATGTCAGTATGCGCAGGTTGGCATATCATACTCTTGGTGAAGTGTTTGGTCTGGATGACGGTAATTTCGACCATGACAATACTCATTTACTTAAATCCATGCAGTTTGATAATCGACTCACTGGTTTTATCCTCACAGCCGGATATTTGGAGGTGAGATATGAAGAATTGAGAGTGCAGATTCAAGAGATTGTCGATATCATTGATTCTCAAATAGACTAGACGTAGTTTGACATATGTTGGTGCACACATGTTGTCAGAGCACGTCCTGATATTATGTCTGATTGATAAGGACTCTATGCATCTGTAAGGATATGCTGCTTCGCAGGTTTGGGAGAAGGATCTCAAATTCTCATAGTGATGATGCTCAAATTGAATTCAGATTACGGCTGATGGGGATATATTTTCTATCAATCAATTCTTGATTTAGTGATTGTAATCAATTGAAAGACAAGGTGATGTGATAGTAATGTGAAACTATGAAGTTTAGGCAATTTGCATCAATGAATCATCTGAAAATCAGTGCGTAAGAGCGTTTGAAATCAACAAAACAGATGCATATCCTTTAAAACTTTCATGGAAAAGTCATTTCTTGTGCTCGGAAACCCGGGAAATCAAGAAGAATTTGATCGCATAATTGTAGGAGATGTCTTAGAATGCGGGTTATGTCAACAATGCAATGGATGATCTATAGAAGTCTGCTGGTTTTGTTTGGATTTGCCTTTTGGATGAACCCTTGGTTGGTTTCGGGACAATCAGAATATTCCGGAGACTATACATGGGGTGATCTCCAGGGGAATGCGACTTTCACGTACCGACTAGTGAGCGGTGATACGGTTTTCAACGGTCCATTCCAAATGGAGCACAGTGAAATTGATTCGTCCTATCAGGGGGACAACTATTTCCTGGTAGAAGGCAATTATACCGAGGGTGTGCCAACGAGTGGCTGGACCTTGCAATTTGGTCAATTTCAGCCTACCGGATCCATTCGACTGGAGGATTCTCAGTTTCGCATGCAATTAGATGGTGTGCTGCATAGTGCAAAAGGCGAGCTGGTCGAAGGCAAATACCAGGGCAAATGGATACATGAAGTCAATGAGATCCAAAATTCCCTTCCCGGTGCACAGCTGTTCCGCAGTGAAGTACTTTTCGAAAGGGGGGTGTCTCAATTAGCTTTACAAATCGAGAGTGGGCAAGATATCTTACTTGGCAGATTTTTGAGAAATGGTTTGGCACATGACGTCTGGACCCTTTATGCCAGTGAGCAGCAATCCGAACACTGGCATTTTAGAGAGGGTAGGTTAGAGAAAATCGTGTTGACAGAAGGAGAAGCAAGCAGAGAGGTAACCGTACTACCTGCTTTCAATGGACCTACCAGTATTATAAATTTGGATCCCAGGTATTTGTCACTACTGGACGTGTTTTTACAATTGTCCGATCAGGACTATTCATTGCACGGTAGTGCCACTGCCAAATTACTCCACGAAAATAGTAGTTACTACGGCCGCATTGAGAACCTCTTATTCAGTGAGCCGATGATGGAAACACCGGTACCTTTTCAAGTGAAAGTACCTTATCAACCTCTGAATACAGTCCAGATCTCAGACCTGGAAAAAATTCGAACTAATCTGTCGCTGATTGATTCACTCCATGAAGAAATAAATACCAGTAGCAGTATAAATATTGCAAAAGTAGCTGATGAAGATATCAGTTATTGGCAAGCACTTATTATAGCCCTTTCCACGGAATATCTGGCACCTGAGCGCTTATTACTTGAGTACTATGATCGCGAAATATTAGATTTTATTCCCAGTGAATCGCTTTGGGAGTATTTATGGCCAGCTTCTGTCAATCGGGATGACTTAGAAGTTCAATACGAAATACTGGGAACCCGGGCCAGTCACATCTATCAGGTGAAATCGTCCGGTCAAATCTCAGATAATCCGGGTGCCACTAGAGACATTGTTCGAACTTCCACATCTGTTTTACATCAAATTGATTCCATAAGGAGGCTTTTATATGCAAAGGTGGAGTCAGGTGGAGATATAGGTCGGTTTGCCGAGATGGAGGAGCAATTGATCGAACAGGTACAGATGATCAATGGAATACTGGATTCTGCTCAGGTCGATGGTCAGGCAGCAGATGCCCTGGAAAATATTCGAACATTGGCCATTGAGGAGTTAACTAAATACTCGGCGGTTACGGATATAGACGCCAAAGAAATGCAGGGGACGCAGGCCTTAAACTGTCTCACCCAGTGCAGAGAATTAGCCGAGCAGATATCACTAATACCCGTGCGATGGGAGCTGATCCAGGTCGAATATACAGATCGAGTTTGGAATAATTTTACATCTACTGTGATGAGTGAAGAAGTGAAAAAGCGCATCACGGGTAGTTACCGTGATATCCTGATTCCCTATTTCTTAGAAAAAGTCAATAGTGATTTATCCTGCACAAACGCGGGGCATCTGCTGGATGCCTTCAGGAAATCACATGATAAAATGTACGATTTGAGATTCGTCGATACGACAAAGATGGAGCGTAGACTAAGGAAAGCAAGTGATGCAAAGACGGTCCTTTCCATCCTGGGTTTGGACTTTTCTAACCTGGTAAAATCCTGATATGAGGTGTCAAAGATGTAAACAAAGTCTTTTTCTCCTGCTCATTTGGCTGATGGTTGCACAGTCGGGATGGAGTCAGAACACTGATCGTCCCACGCAGGCAAAATTTAAGGAGGCACAGACACTGATGTGGGTAAATACATACAGTAATATGCGACTCACCGATCGCCTGTTTTGGGTGGCGCAGACACATTTTAGATTTCAGCAGACTGATAATACTCCTTTTGCAGGTCAGGTAGCACAGGTGTATAACCGGCATGCATTAAGTTATTTATTTTCCAAGCGATTTAT
>JAUILM010000774.1 GCA_030432855.1 Bacteroidia bacterium | reverse complement strand
GCTTCACTGCGATTTCCTATTAAATGGCATGGTAATCTGAAAGTGATCGGTACACTGGGTTATGAAAGAGAAGCAGTCTTTGGTCAGTACTCATACTTGGAGGACGAGGGTGAGGATTGGGACTTTCACAATGTAAAGGGATCTGTAATATTTACCTGGCAGCAAAATGCATCTAAACGCTTTACTGCTCGTATGGCATGGAGTAGTAGCAGTACACAGTTCTTATCTTTTGCGCAGGATGCCCAGCGTCTTACCGGCCTTTTTATGGTGGAAAATGATGTGCACAAGGGAAAATTTGGATACGGTTTGGCAGTCTCTCATGGCCAAAATACGAAGGTCTTGCCCTTGATTATTTGGGAGAAAGAACTGACAAGAGGTTATTCAGTTGATGTGTTCCTGCCAAGTCGGGTTTATCTCAGAAAAAGGCTCTCTGATGTTAATGCATTCTATGGCGGACTTCGAGCGCAGTCTGCCCAATATCTATTTGAAGGAGCCTCGAATAATAGCTTGAGCGATATGAATTATCGCCGTATTACTATTCAGGGAGTATTTGGGTATGAACGAATGATCACGCGGATGATTGGCGTGGATTTTAGTGCAGGTGTCAACCTTCCTTTTAAATCAGGAGTTTTCACCTATGATAATGGTTGGCAGCAAATGCATGACTTCAAGGATAAGCTGCGACCTCAGTTTCAGGCAGGGATCTTCCTGGCATTAGACCGATAAAAAAAGCCGACAGGAAAACGCTGCCGGCTTATATTTCTTCATTTGATATTCGATAGCTTATTGGTAGCCTTGTTCGTGGACAGTTTTCACTGCTCGACCAGAAGGATCGTTCATTGTTTGAAACGATGCATCCCAGGCCAGAGCCTCCGGTGTACTA
This sequence comes from Bacteroidia bacterium, assembly GCA_030432855.1. Lineage (GTDB taxonomy): Bacteria > Bacteroidota > Bacteroidia > Chitinophagales > Saprospiraceae > JABDMH01. The sequence continues at coordinate 2,296 of JAUILM010000774.1, read as the reverse complement.
CACGCCACAGATGGTACGGAAGGTACACAAGAGGCAGCAGAATCTGATGGAAAATGCTCGTGGAAAATGCTTCGATAGTAGTACTCTTCCTTATTTAAAGGTGGATTGATGGGGAAACGATATTTTGCATTCGCGAGTTGTTCATCACTCACTTTTTCCTCTACCAGTTCCTTTAGAGTATCGATCCAGCTATAGCCCACACCATCACTAAACTGTTCCTTCTGTCGCCAGGCGACACTGTGGGGAAGGAATCCCTCAAAAGCTTTTCTCAATACGGCTTTCTCAATCATACCGTCTTTTGCCATCTTGTCCTCAGGGTTGAGACGCATGGCAACATCCATAAATTCTTTGTCCAGGAATGGTACCCGGCCTTCAATACCCCATGCTGCCAGAGACTTGTTGGCACGCAGACAATCATAGAGATGCAACTTGCCAAGCTTTCGTACAGTCTCTTCGTGAAATGCCCGGGCATTTGGTGCTTTATGAAAATAGAGGTACCCTCCAAAAATTTCATCAGCTCCTTCACCAGAGAGCACCATTTTGATACCCATAGACTTGATGACACGCGCCATCAGGTACATGGGAGTAGACGCTCGTACAGTGGTAACATCATATGTCTCCAGGTGATAGATTACATCTCGTATGGCATCCAGACCTTCCTGTATGGAAAAGAGGATTTCATGATGTACTGTTCCAATATGGTCAGCTACCTTTTGTGCCGCTGCCAGATCAGGAGATCCTTCCAGACCTACCGCAAAAGAGTGTAGGGTGGGCCACCAGGCTTCGTCTGCATCGTCCGATTCTACGCGCTTACCGGCATATTTTTTGGCAACGGCAGATACCACCGATGAATCGAGACCTCCGCTCAATAAAACACCATAAGGTACATCCGACATCAATTGACGATGCACAGAAGCCTCCAGTGCTTCGCGCAATTCGTCGACACTGGTCTTATTATCCTTTACATTTTCATAATCCTCCCAATCACGTCGATACCACTTCTTGAGTTCACCGTCCTTACTGTAGAGGTAGTGGCCGGGAGGAAACTCTTCAAACTGCGTGCAAACTCCCTCCAGTGCCTTGAGTTCAGAGGACACATAAAAGTTTCCAAATTGGTCACGTCCCATGTATAGAGGAATAATGCCCATGTGGTCACGAGCTACCAGGTAAGCATCATTTGCCTCGTCATACAGAGCAAAGGCAAATATCCCGTTCATCTGCTCGATAAATTCCGGACCATATATCTTATACAATGCCAAGATGACTTCACAATCTGATTGCGTCTGAAAATCATACTTGCCTTCCAGTTGCTGTCGAATAGCTTTGTGATTGTATATTTCACCATTCGCAGCTAATACAGCTGAATTATCTTTGGTATAAATAGGCTGGCCACCGGATTTAGGGTCAACAATTACGAGCCTTTCATGCGCCAGAATCGCATTCTCACTCAAATGAATACCAGACCAATCCGGGCCTCTGTGACGTAGTCGTTTAGACATGTCCAGCACCTTGATCCGTAGCGACTCTGCAGGTACTTTCAGATCAAATACTCCCACTATTCCACACATAAATCAAATCTTTTGCTATGTAAATTGCAAATATGGCATAAAAGTTTTCTAAACATTGAAAAAGTCTAAACTTAAAGCCCGTATCCTTGCAAATCAATCATAAAATGAATCAAATGCATGCAAAGATAATATTTTAAAACATATAGTGGGGCACATATGTACGGTCTTACCAAATAATTTCATGGTGTTGAAGCATGCCTGTTACCGTACACTTATCTTCCCGGATTTAACGAATGGGCGACCGTCATCTGTAATGCCCTGGATCATGATCTGATAGTCTGTTTTCTTATCGCCTGTGAAAAACGTAAAGTTTTGCTTGCCATTTTCATCTACTGCCAACCAGGGAGTCCAGTACAATGTACTCCGCAGGTCTGGTTTTTGATGTGACTCATGCGGTGTTGCATAATCGGGACTGTAGAAGCTCTTGGCCCGGTGAAATCCAGGATGAGTAAACTGGTAGCTTCCCAGATCACTGTTTTCCTTCTGTACAGGACCTCCCACGCGTGTATGAATCACGATCACTCCTCCGCCACCTCGTATACCAAAGATTGCGGCATCTCCTCCTTTGTACACATCGACTGCTTCTACATCTGAGATCTGCAGCGTGTTTGCCATTTCATTATCGACAGGAAAAGCATCAAGATATACCTGTGCATAGGTAGCCCCACTGAAAGTCCTGGCTCCACGAATCACCGCAGCTTCCCCGGGTGGATTGCCTACGATCTGGA
>JAUILM010000773.1 GCA_030432855.1 Bacteroidia bacterium | reverse complement strand
TACCTCCTGCCTGGGATTTAAAGGTGGCATCGGTACTTCTTCCAGAATATTACCTACTCAAGTGGGTGGGTACACGGTTGGCGTGCTTGTGCAATCCAATTTTGGTGGCATTCTGAGAGTAGATGGGGTTCCTGTAGGAGAGGAGCTGGGTATTCACAAGTTTTCCAATACTGATCGTTTGTATGAGGAGGATGGGTCGTGCATGATCGTGATAGCAACCGATGCACCGCTTGATAGCCGAAATCTTGAACGACTGGCGAAGCGTGCTATGTTTGGACTGGCGCGCACAGGTGGCATCGCTTCCAATGGTAGCGGAGATTTCGTTATTTGTTTTTCTACTTTTGAGCAAAACCGTGTTCCATACCAAACTACGGATGACCTGATGTCTCAAAAATTTCTGCAGAATGAAAAATTAGATTATTTGTTTGAGGCGGTGATCGAGGCCACCGAAGAGGCCATTATAAACTCCCTGTTTACCGCAAAAACAATCAGGGGATTTCAGGGACATGAAATGAAATCAATCCCCATGCAGGAAGTATTGGAAATTATGAGAAAATATGGTCGTATAAAATAATTACCGTATCAGATGTACAGTCCCTGATACAGTAGATTCTATTTCTTCCCCACCCTGCATGAAAGTATATTCAAGGTGCCAAAGGTATGTATCTTGCTGTCCCATTTCGCCATGAATGAGACCGTTCCAATGAGGACGGAGATTTGATTCAGAAGCAAAAACCTGGTTTCCCCAGCGATCATGAATTATAAATCGAACACCAATTATCTCATAGTCATCAGTAAACTGTGGAGCAAAAACATCATTGACCTGATCACCATTTGGGGTGAAGGCATTAGGGACATAAGCACCTTCTATACACGTTTCGATCACCACATCCATAGGTGTAGAGGTCGTTTTTCCGCAAGAGGAAATCATTTGCAGGACATACGTGCCGGGAGTGTCGAAATTCCGTACCGCCCCTTCCACACCATCATTCCATATGATTTGTTTATCAGGGATGAGGTAATAATCGGTAAGGTCTGAAAAGTCGAGTTGGTCTTTATCGCAGACGCTGGTATCCTCAGGTAATGAAATTTCAATTTTTTCCAATTTGAAATTGTCTGCAATAAAAATGGGCCCACCGAACCATTCATATTGAACACTTCCGATGCAGGGATTTGAAATATTTGGTATCTCATCAGTGAAGTGACCAAAAATAAAAAACACCTCATCTCCGGTCGCCTTAAAACAATTTCCGATTTGTTGGGTATTGGAGATTTTTTGAGCGATCACTGATTTACCTGAAGTAAAATGTGGTTGGATGGGAGTTCTTTTATCAACCACTTCTTCAAACTCTTCAGTTTCTAGCCGAATCCCAACATCTCTCGTAAGACACCAGGGAGAAATAAATTCTTCATCAGGGGGATAATAAACCAGTGTAGGAGCAGTCGAATACTCAATGTAGTACAGACTGTCTTTTATTGGACTTTCTGTAAGCCTGGACCAAATCAACCGGTTCAACACATAGTTTTCCACAGGATCACTGGCATAAAAACTATTGATAACACCCTGTTGAAATACAGACTCCCAAAAGGGTTTAACCTGAGGCTCACAATCATGAATAAAGTCCCGATAATACCACGGATCAGAGTCATCATGTTCTTCTTCGATGTTGCTCTTCCAATCTTTTATGGCGTTAAATCCCTTGGACTCAGTAGGACAGTATTCATATTCTTCAAATCCCGGATTTGGTATTAGGTTTTGTGCGAAGATGTACGATATATGACAAAACAATATGGTAGGCAATAGAATGGTTCTGATCTGCATGTTGTCCTGACGCGATTCTCTTAAAGATAGCCATTTAAACCTGCACTAGTTTAAAGAATACCTACAAGAGGAGTTCCACATGCTTCGTATTGAAGTCTATATTGGAAATTTTGAATTTCCGTTTCTTAAACATATACAGCATACCCTCATTTTGCGACAATACATCAGCATATATCTTCTTAATGCCGCGCTTTTTAGCAATTTGAATGATGAAATCAGTAAGTTGGTTTCCCAGCCCCAGCCCTTGCCAGTCATCAGAGACTACTATCGCATATTCTGCAGATTCGTTCCATGGATCGCAAACTAACCGGACTACACCCACCATTTGAGTTTTGTTGCCTTTTTCCACTTCAGCAATAATGGCAATTTCCCGGTCATAATCAATGTTGGTAAATTGAGAGAAGTCTTCGTGGGTAGGTTTGGAAAAATAGCTGAAAAATCGCTGATAAATCGTTTGTTTGGACAGGGTGTAATACATGGCCTCCTCCATCGGCTCATCTTCCGGCTTTATAGATCGCAGCGTAGCTTCCTGCCCAGTCTTTAGTTTTATTTTTTTGGTAAATTCGTCCGGATAAGGAGGGATAGAGAGATGGCTATATTCCTTATTCTTCTTACCTATGGTAGTATTCAATGTGACATGTGCATCGACTGCGACAGCACCATGCTGGTCTACCAGAAAAGGATTAATATCGATGCTGAAAATTTCCGGAAAATCCATCACCATATAAGCAAATTTGACCAGGTAGGTTTCGAGCATTTTCGTAGAAACGGGTGCTATATTTCTGAATCCCTGTAATAACTTGTAGACTTTGGTCTCTTGTATAATATGTGATGCCAGTGCTCGGTTGAGTGGAGGTAGGCCCATGCTGATATCATGGTGTAGTTCGGTCTCGACGCCTCCACGACCGAATACAATGGTGGGACCAAATATCGGGTCGGTATGTGCACCAATGAGAAGTTCGATCGGTTTTTTTATCATTTCTTCTACGAGCACCCTTTCAAGATTTATGGGAGGAAGATGGTTTTTTGCTTTTTCCTGCAAGTTCTCAAAGGCGTCCAGTAGTTCTTCTTCTGTGTGGATGTTTAATATGACACCCCCGATATCGGTTTTGTGCGCAATGGCATCACCCAGCATTTTCATCACCAGTGGATATTGCAGGGATGCGGTGACATCTTTTAGCTCAGTCTTGTTAGAAATAATGAGGGATGGAGGGGTGGGAATATTATAGGAATTTAACAGTTGCTTTGAATGCCATTCGTCCAGCGATGTTTTACCTTGTTTTAAGGCCGTTTTAATTATTTTCTCAGCTCGCTTTTTATCAGGATTTATTTCCTCTGAGATAGCACGCGGTGTCTCGTAAAGAAGCTT
>JAUILM010000772.1 GCA_030432855.1 Bacteroidia bacterium | reverse complement strand
CCGCTGATAGCGACACGTTGATTGTCAACTGTCTTCCAATGTACGGACACGCATATAAGGTCAGCTCATAGTCTGCCCCTACATTCTCCATGTACAATATCCGCTGCCCATAGGAGCCCACGATCTCAATATCGAGACTGTCCCCCTGCGCTCGGATCTGATCCGCATTCGTCACAAACTCCCGTACCAGAATCCGCGCCGTATCGTCCGAACCTACAGACGCATTGATATGCGTACAGTTCGGCCCGACCTGCGCACTCGCACTTAGCGCACCCAACACTACAAACGCAAGCATCTGTAGCATCTTCCAGGCTGCACCGAAGCGCGTGAGTCCTTCTCGGAGCCAACACGAATCGTAGAAACTAGTAAAATTCGTCTTTTTCATGAGTAACTGTTTTGATTAAATAAATTTCGGTTTCTGCATAAGTCAAATGGTGGGTATAGCATTTCCTACCCGGTCATATTAGTATCAAGAACAATACCAATTCCCGAATTTTATGGTAGACAAACAGTTGATGAAAAAGTGTTATGCATTATGATTTTTTTTAATGTGAAAAGTCAATCAGATTATAGATCACTTTAATATCACAATACATTCACAGATAAGACTATACACTATTAACATAATATGAAGCACTTAAACATTATAAAATTTTTTAATGTGTAAGTAGCCCAAAAGTCTGAGAATACATTAAAGAATCCCTTATATGTGGGAATTCTATATATAAAATGCTATAAAAAAAGTTTTTGACGAAAATCAACACGCATTCCCGGCCTCTGGTTTTTCAATAAAATTGAGGTCTATTTGAGCATTTCCGAATGGAATTCAAGCATAGAAGGCGCTAGAAGTACTCCATAATTGAAGGTAGTAAAGGACCGTGAAGACCTGGTACCAAACAAAAAGGGTTGCAAAACAATTGCAACCCTACATTTTTCTAACCTAAGACTATTGGATCTGGACTACCTACGCATTCTCGGTCTGTAGTACGGGTTCGATCCAACCAAAAATATCATCGCGGTCTCCTTTTCGAAGACCATTTATTTCTGTTTTGAGACGTTCAGCCAGGTTATCCTCAGATATATTCAGTTTAATAGTCTGCTTCTTGTAAGAGATTTCACTCACCTGAGCTGCTACAGCTGCAGTTCCAGAACCAAATACTTCCTTAAGCGTACCATTTTGGTGCGCCTCTATCACTTCTTCCATCGAGATGAGACGTTCTTCCACTTCATAACCCCAGTGTTGGAGAATATGTAGGAATGAGTCCCTGGTAATTCCCTTGAGAATAGCCCCATCAGTTTGTGGAGTGATGATCTTATCCCCTATATGGAAGAAAATATTCATCGTACCCACCTCCTGTACATATTTATGATGTACGCCATCAAGCCACAATACCTGATCGTAGCCTTGTTCTTTTGCCAATTTGGAAGCGTACAATGAAGCGGCATAGTTCCCAGAAGTTTTTGCCTCTCCTACTCCACCTTCAGCGGCACGGATAAACTCAGTGCTGGCCAATAACTTTACAGGGTGTGCATAATAGGGAGCTACGGGTAAAGTAAGTATCATGAAACGGTACGTCTGAGATGGAGCCACTCCTAAAAACTCATCCGTAGCAAACATGAAAGGTCTGATATAAAGGGCACTACCTTCCATATCAGGTATCCAATCCTTTTCGAGGGCCAGCAATTGTCGCAATGCTTCTACGAACAACTCTTCATCTATGGTCGGCATGCACATACGCTCAGCACTTGCATTCATTCGCTTTGCATGCATTTCTGCCCTGAAAAGCAGTGGTACCCCGTCAGCATTCTTTGAAGCTTTCATTCCTTCAAAGATCGATTGTCCATAATGAAGCGTCATATTCGCCGGATGCATTTCCATTTTAGAAACACCCTCGATACGAGCATCTCTCCACGCTCCGTCATAATAGTCCATGACAAACATATGATCTGTGAAGACACGACCAAAAGGAATGTTAGACAAATCAACATCTTTGAGTCTGGAGTTCTTTACAGTTTCGATGGCTATATTCATATTCCGAATCTATGCTTTTTTCAAAATTAGGTATTTTACCTGCTGGATGCATTTAAAATAACACATCAATTAAAAATATATGCCAAATGACTGAACCAGTCTTTCCGCAGATATTAAGATATAACCTTCCTACAAAGGATAACGTTGCCTTAGAGGGAGATATTCACAGTAAATACTGGATCATTCTACCAAAAACCGATCTCGAACAGTTTCAACCCCTGCTCGAGAAGATCCTTGCATCCGTAAATCTTGACATCGGTAGGGACATCTGCCTGGTAACTGCCGAGGGACACAATGGCTTCCCACTGTACACACTTCTAGAGGAAGATAAGTCTGAACACATCATGCTTGTATTCGGCCTTACGGCTATTCAATTGGGGTTAAACCTTCGTTCTGATCGCTACAAGGCAAGGAATCTTTTGGGACAAAAAATCATCTTCGTGGGAGCTCTGGATGAAATCAAGGGAGATCAGCAAGAAAAAAAGCACCTCTGGGAGATTCTTAAGACTTATGTAAATCCAGCATCCTGATCCTACCCCCTATGAAGCACCAGGAAAATATCACGTTGGTTTTCGCCACTCGAAACAGGCATAAGATAGAAGAGATCAGCAAAATGCTGGTGACGCATCAGATGGAAGATCTGCTCCTCATGCAGGGACTTGACGCCATTGGAAGTCAGGAGGAGATCCCTGAAACACACGAAACCATCATTGAAAATGCCATTGAGAAGGCAACTTATATCGCTGAAAAGTATCAGGTAAACTGTTTTGCCGAAGACAGTGGCTTGGAGGTTGATGCCCTGGATGGTGCCCCTGGCGTACATTCTGCTCATTATGCGGGACCTCATCGAGATGATGATGAAAATCTGGATCTGGTATTGACTCGCATGGAGGGACTAAAAAATAGAAGTGCCCGGTATCGTACTGTAATTGCGCTCTATCTGGATGGCTCCATCCATACCTTTGAAGGCACTGTAGAAGGAAAAATAACGGACGCACGCATTGGATCCGGTGGATTCGGCTATGATCCGATCTTCATACCTGATGGATATGATACTACGTTTGGAGTGCTATCACCGGAGATCAAAAACAAGATCAGCCACCGATATGTAGCCACTCAAAAGTTTCTCACCTTTCTGAGAGGCAAATTCGGGACTTAATA
>JAUILM010000771.1 GCA_030432855.1 Bacteroidia bacterium | reverse complement strand
TCCTTTCAGTCTACAAAGTGTAAACTCAAAGTTTGACTTGATAGGTTATCTTGATAACGCCTGCTAATAAAAAATTGTTTTAAATTCAGGCGTTCACTCAGAGAAACAACAGGAGTTTTCTAAAAATCGAATGAAATATGCAAATTAAGGAGCAGTCCAAAGAGTATGACGTATGTATAGTGGGATCAGGTGCCGGAGGAGGTATGGCCGCCAATATCTTGTCAGCTGCTGGACTGAAAGTCGCACTTTTGGAAGCCGGGCCGTTTTTTGATCCGGCAAAGCCAGAGCATCAGACTCAACTGAAGTGGCCATGGGAATCTCCAAGGAGAGGAGCTGGAAGTACAAGGGCATTTGGTGATTTTGATGCAGCGTATGGTGGATGGGAAATAGAAGGTGAACCCTACACGCGCAAAGACGGTACTGAATTTGATTGGTTCCGGTCCCGGATGCTAGGAGGTAGAACTAACCACTGGGGGAGAATATCCTTAAGGTTTGGTCCTTTAGACTTTAAGCGGAAAGAAGTGGATGGTCTTAGTGACAATTGGCCTATTAGCTATGATGACATTGCGCCGTTTTATGATCGGGTGGACAAGAGCATTGGTGTATTTGGATCGAAGGAGAATATGCCCAATGAGCCCGACGGCTTTTTCTTACCAGCACCCAAACCACGATTGCACGAGCTACATTATATAAAGGCGGCACGGATGGCTAAAATACCGGTGATCCCGTCCCGTCTTTCTATTCTTACGAGACCCATTAATAAGAAACGAGGCGTTTGTTTCTATTGCCGACAATGCAGCAGAGCTTGTCAGGTATACGCAGACTTCTCTTCCAGTAGTTGTCTGGTGATACCTGCACTGGAGACTAATAATGTTGATCTCTATGTAAACGCCATGGTGCGAGAAGTCACCACAAATGATGAAGGCCTGGCCACCGGGGTATCTTATGTAAGTAAAGATGACGGGCAGGAGTACAAAGTGAAAAGTAAGGTGGTGATGTTAGGTGCTTCAGCCTGTAGCTCAGCCAGAATATTACTTAACTCAAAGAGTGCGCAACATCCCAATGGTTTGGGCAACAGTAGTGACCTGATTGGTAAATATCTCCACGATTCTACCGGGGCTTCAAGATCTGGATTTGTTCCGGCACTCATGAATCGGGATCGATACAATGAAGATGGAGTGGGTGGAATGCATGTCTATACTCCCTGGTGGCTTGACAATAAGAATCTGGACTTTGCCAGAGGCTACCATATTGAAGTTTGGGGAGGGATGGGTATGCCATCCTATGGATTTGGTTTCAATGTGCATGAGATGAATCGCTTTGTCAAAGACGCAACCGGTTACCGCAGAGGAGGATATGGTAGTAAGCTTAAAGAAGATGCTCGAAGGTTTTATGGTTCAGTGGTTGGTATGAGTGGTAGAGGTGAATGTATTGCCAGGAAAGAAAACTACTGTGAGATTGATCCTGATGTTGTGGATAAATACGGAATTCCCGTTTTGAGGTTCCACTATAAGTGGTCGGATCAAGAGCTGAAGCAGGCTAAACATATGCAGGATACATTTGAGGAGATTCTTACCAATATGGGAGCTGAAATCTTTGGTGAGAAACCAGGTCCCGAACAGGAGTATGGTTTGGCAGCACCGGGTAGAATTATCCACGAAGTGGGGACTACTCGTATGGGTGATGATCCTCGCACATCAGTCACAGACAAATACCAACGACTACACGATGCCAAGAATGTCTATGTAGTCGATGGCGGGCCATTTGTGTCACAAGCCGATAAAAATCCAACATGGACAATACTGGCCCTCTCAATGAGAGCTTCAGAGTTTCTAATTGATGAACTAAAAAAGATGAATATCTAATGGATCGAAGAGAATCACTTAAGTCGTTACTACTAGCCGGCATGGCTGGGGGCCTGATTGTGCAAGGATGTAAAGAATATGATGGTGACACCGCAGAAGTGAGCGATGTTGCAAGTGAGCCCGGCGGCGGATATGGCCGCACCAAAGAAGAGCTGATTCGGGATCAACAACTTCGCGAAGCATCTTTTCTCACGGAGCATGAGCTGGCAACGATTGCTGTCTTATGCGATATTATCTTACCTGCCGACGACACATCTGGATCCGCAACAGATGCAGGCGTACCCGAATTTATCGATTTCATTGTAAAAGATATGCCCTACCATCAGCTACCCATGCGTGGGGGTATCAAGTGGTTGGACAATGAGTCAGCCAAACGATTTGAAAAGGCTTTTGTAGACTGCGATGATCAGCAACAGATTGCGATAGTGGATGACATAGCGTATCCGGATGAAGTAAAACCTGCTCATTCACAAGGTGCCAAGTTCTTTGATCTGATGCGAAATCTGACTCTGACAGGGTTTTACACCACTCGGATGGGAATTGATGATCTTGGTTTCAAGGGCAATGTTCCCAATACGTGGGATGGTGTCCCTGATGAGGTACTCGCCAAGCAGGGATTGTCCTATGATGAGGAGTGGTTGGCCAAATGTGTTGATCAATCCAAGCGCGATCAATTACCTCAATGGGATGATGAAGGAAATCTTATTGGCTAGTGTCAGGCAATCTAAAAGCAACATAAGCATCACCTGACTTGGTGTCCATTTTACCTCCGCCACAGGCAATGACGACGTATTGCTTCCCATCAATAGCATAGGTGGCAGGTGTGGCATAGCCACCTGCAGGTAAGTCGGTCTCCCACAAAAGGTTTCCATTTGATCGGTCAAAAGCTCTGAACTTTTCATCCAATGTGCCCCCCATAAATATGACGCCTCCGGCTGTTGATAGCGGACCGCCATAGTTTTCTGTGCCTGTGGGTTCTTCTGAGTCATCAATTTCAGGGTGTGAGCCCAGAGTGACCTTCCACTTGATCTCACCTTTTGCTAAATCTATGGCATTGAGGGTGCCCCAGGGTGGTTTGATCGCAGGAAATCCATCAGGATCCTTAAACCGGACATAGCCACTCATAAAATAAGGGTATTTCCAATTGGACTTTGCCAGATTGGATTTCATGTCAGGATCAGCTTTTTCCCTGGAATCAAACAAGAAAGCAGTGATAGCTTTAATGGCATCATCATTTAGATTGGCAAACGAAGGCATTAGTCCACGGCCATTCTTGATGATTTCTCGTATTTCCTCTGCTGATTTACGTGATTGTATTCCTTCCAAAGAAGGA
>JAUILM010000770.1 GCA_030432855.1 Bacteroidia bacterium | reverse complement strand
ACAAGGCCATTTTGTCTATGGCCAGAGGACAAATGATATTCATTATTCAGCTTTTACCATTGAGCAACAGAAATTACTAACTGATTGCATGGAATCACTTCCAAATCATGCGCAAGTGTCCGTTGCAATTATTGAAAATGGAATGGCTACGTTTCTTGGTTTCAGAAAGGATATGGATAGTGTCCTGCCGATTAATAACTCCGATAGTGTATTTGAAATTGGCTCCATCACCAAAGCGTTTACGGCTACCTTGCTTGCAGATCTAGTAATAAAAGGATCGTTAGCATTGGAGGATGACATAAATGCCCATCTGGATTATGACTTAAAGGACAACTTAAAAATCACTTTCAAACAGTTAGTGACACATACTTCAGGCTTGCCCAGGGTTCCTCCTGCACTTAGTTCTCCATCTTTAAGTCTCGCTAATCCATACAAAGACTACAGCGAAAAGGAGTTGAAAACCTACTTGACCAATTTTCTGATTCTCGACACTGTTCCTGGAGCAGTGTCTTCCTATTCTAATCTAGGATTCGGTCTATTGGGCCATGTATTAGAAGCCGCGGCAGATCATACATATGAAGAGTTGTTAAGTGCTCAAATATTTTCAAAGTATAATATGGATAAATCCACGACAGATCGCGCGAAAATCCACGATCGGTTGGTAACCGGTATTAATGATCAGGGTGAACAGGTACCCAATTGGGATATGGCGGTTCACATGGGAGCCGGGGGCATATTGTCAACTACCCGAGATCTTTCAAAATTTGCATTGGCACATTTTGATCAGGAAAACAAGACCCTTGCCATGACACGTACCAAACAATTTGAAGTGACAGACAATTATTCAATGGGCATGGCATGGGGTCTGATTACTTCGGAATCCGGTGATATGTGGACCTGGCACAATGGAGGAACAGGTGGGTATACGTCCTCCATGATTTTAAACACCAAAGATAAATCGGGCGTGATCATACTCTCAAATATTTCTGCTCTGGGTCAATTGACAAATAATATAATGGGGCTGGCACCTGCGTTAATGACTTCATTGGAACGCTAGTACTTTGTCAATTCAAAGAATGTCCGCAATGTATCTAATATATTTACGTGAACAATGTACGACCAGATACTAAACAAATCGCATGAAAGCATTATTTACATCTCTATTTTTTGTGATTTTAGTTTCCACCTCGGTAGCTCAGATTAATGCCATCACAGATACAGGGGAAGAGGTTGTTTTATATGATGACGGAACCTGGAAATATCTAAACGATAGCCTAAATAAGATAGAAGAAATTCCTGTGAATAGTACTCTTTTTCAAAAGAGTGAGGAGTCTACTTTTCTGGTCAGAAGCAAACGAACGAATGTTGGAATTTGGATAAATCCTAAACACTGGAATTTTAAGAAGGGAGAAGAGGGTGAACCGGCGGAATTCCAATTTCAGCGGAAGGGTGACGATTTATATGGCATGTTAATAGCAGAGAAGATTTCCATCCCGATAGAATCACTTAAAGGAATAGCGATAAATAACGCAAGGAGTGTCGCTCCTGATATTCGGGTGATAAGAGAGGAATATAGAACTGTCAACGGTCTGGAATTGCTAATGATGCAAATGGCAGGCACTATCCAGGGAACCAAATTTATTTACTACGGATACTATTATTCCAGTCCTTCCGGAACGGTTCAGTTGTTGACATATACCGGCGAAAATCTTTTTCAGGAGTATGAGGAACGAATCAAAGATTTCTTAAATGGTTTTGTTGAGGTTGAAACAATTGATTGACGTGGGCGCTGAATGGATAAAGTAGGAAGTGCTATTCTTTAATTAGACTTGTGAAATGATGTGCAGTCGTTCAAAAAAATGGTAAGATAAATAATGGACTTTGGTCGGATTTTAGATGACATCTATCAAATGCCCGCGAGTGCGAAGAACATTCTCATGGGACTGGTTACTGAAGTACATTATGATAAGGGACATATCTTATTAAAAGCCGATAAAGTCGAAGATGATATCTTTTTTGTAAAAAAGGGAATTGTGCGAGCATATGTATTAAAGGACGGACAAGAGGTTACTTTTTGGTTCGGTCTGGAAGGGCAGGCCGTACTCTCCATGCGTAGCTATGTGGAAGATAAGCCGGGTTACGAAAATATCGTCCTGCTGGAGGACAGTAGTTTCTATAAATTAAGTCGGGAAAAACTTGAGGCCCTTTTCAAAGGCAATCCGGATATCGCCAATTGGGGTAGAAGACTGGCTGAGCAGGAGCTCTTGAGGACAGAGGAAAGATTAATTAACCGGGAGTTTAAAACAGCCAGGGAGAGATATCGTGATCTCCTGGATAATCATCCCGAACTGATACAGCGTGTTAAGCTTGGCCATATCGCCTCGTACCTGGGTATCACGCAGGTGAGCCTTAGTAGAATCCGGGCAGAGGTACGGTAGATTCATTTTTTATCAAATGTTAAAGGAATCAGCAAAGGTGCATCACATCTTTGCAACCTTAATTGAATGAAGTATGAATTGGATTATTCTCGCAATGGCAGGTCTTTTTGAAGTAGCGTTTGCAATGTGTTTGGGGAAAGCCAGAGTGGTTTCAGGAGCAGCTGCTTATGGCTGGTATGCTGGTTTTTTGATATGTCTGGTATTGAGTATGTCACTGCTCATCAAAGCGGCCCAGACCTTACCACTGGGAACAGCTTATGCTATATGGACAGGTATAGGGACGGTAGGTACCGTCATGATCGGAATATTTATCTTCAAAGATCCGGTAAATCTCTGGCGGATTTTATGGCTAATCATGCTCGTCACTTCTATATTGGGATTGAAATTTGTTTCAGGATAAAAACTCCGTTGATTCTTGTGCCAGGTGCCGGGTACCAGGTCCCAGGAATTTTTCAATCAATAGGTGCGTCTCCGTATATTTTGGCGCCAGGTACCGGGTACCGGGTCCCAGGTTTTTTTCAATAAATAGGTGCGGCTCCGTTGATTCTGGTGCCAGGTGCCGGGTGCCGGGTCCCAGGATATTTTGTCTTGTCCTGAAAAAAGTTTACATGATTAAATAATACATTATCATCAACAATAATATTTCTTTTTCTTTTTTGGTTCTTTTTTCTTTTTCTTTTTAATCAACGTTTACATGTTGATAACTATGCCACATGCTTCTTTGAAGGTGTCATGTAGTCTATATTCATATGTAACCGTACTTCATTATACAGCTTTACGG
>JAUILM010000769.1 GCA_030432855.1 Bacteroidia bacterium | reverse complement strand
CCTTGCAGCCATGTAGGGCTAGATAGAGCAAGGAAAAGGAAAATGTAAAACTTCATGTTTTAAAATTCAGTCAGGTCTTACTAAAGATAGGCATACTATTGTAGAGAAGGAGGACCGAGACTGATGACATTAGGGATAGGGAGGGAGTGGATAAATTTTATTGTGATTTAAGGCACAATGAGCATATCACCTCAAAGGAGTCAGGCACTTCTTGTTCAAGCACTCATAACTATTGGTCTGCCTTTTAAAGGCGGATCGGTGGCTTGCCTGCTGTTCTCCGTAGGAATTTGAGCTCTTACTTAGCTGATTCACAATCAATTTTATACTAATGACGGAATTATTCCGTACAGATGACGGTTTTTAACGGTAAATAACCGTATTATTATCTAAATCAATGAGTATGAGTACTGGGATTAAGAAGGGTAGTACCTCAAGGGTAGAGCTAAGATTATCATCATCTGATAAAGAACTTTTTGAGTATGCGAAAGATCTAAGTGGTTTTACAACCCTTTCTGAATTCATGAGAAGAACAGTAAGAGAGAGAGCGGAAGCTATCGTTGGTGAGCATGAAAGAATACTTTCTTCACAGCAAGATCAGGAAATATTTTTCAATGCTTTGATGAATCCTCCTGCACCTAACAAGGCATTAAAGGATGCCATTGCCTCGTTTAAAGAAATGGTTTCTGATTAGTGAGTATTCAAATTGTACCACTTTCTAAAGAGCATGATAGAACTCAATTTTCGTGTGGGAAAACTCCTTTAGATAACTATATACATAGGCAGGTCAGTCAAGACATAAAGCGTAAAATTGCTACTTGCTTTGTAATAACTGATGACGATAGCAAAGTCATAGCATTTTATACCCTTGCAAGTGCTGGAATACCAAAAGAAATTTTGCCTCCGACAATTGCTAAGAAGATGCCGAGAGCATATAAGGAACTCCCTGTAACCTTACTGGGAAGGTTAGCGATTGATCAAAATCATTTGAAAAAGGGATTGGGAAAAATGATGTTAGTAAGCGCACTCCAAAAGAGCTTACTGGTATCTTCTGAGACAGTGGCATCTATGGCTGTTGTAGTCGATCCAATTGATGACGAGGCGAAAGCATTTTATGAGCATTTTGGATTCATTGCTTTAGAAGATAGTAATCGAATGTTTATTCCTATGGCAACGATTGCGGAAGCTTTTAGTGATTATGTGTAAAGATGGCTTCTAAGTTTTGGAAAAATAGCGAGGACTATTTGAGGGCGATTTAGCGATAACGCTTGTCCATTGTATGGCACTCCTTAGAAAAACAAGATGATAACTCGCTGATTATCAGCATGTATATGAGAAAGGTTGTACCCGGAGCGGGAATCGAACCCGCACGGCCTCAACGGCCACAGGATTTTAAGTCCTGCGTGTCTACCAATTCCACCACCCGGGCAGGGTAACAGCGAAGGGGAATTTAGCCGATCTGCAAAGACTTCTTCAGCTTGTACTTCGCTTTGAGCACCTCACTTCTTCGCTCTACCGAAGGCTTGGTGAAATGCTTACGATTTCGAAGTTCTGTGATTACACCAATACGACGATGCTTTTGCTTGTATCTTTTCAAAGCACGCTCGATGTTTTCACCTTCTTTTACGTTTACTATGATCATTTCTAAAGTTATTTCTATAAATGAGCTCGCAAAAGTATGCTTTTCTGCCAACTATGGCAAGCCAATTCTAATAAAAAATGAATGGACGAAGAGAAGGTCCTTCAAATCACTAATAGAAAATACGATATATGTTAACTACTAGGCACTAGCTTGTTCCATCCGATAGAACTCGCGAAAGGAGATCATGCGTTTGCGCTGCTCATCCCACAGGTGATTGAACATACACTTCAAACTATCGCGAAACGTGATCGTGCTGACGTATTTCTGAAACACCGGATTCTCCCTTGCACATTTCTCCAGAGAGTAGTTAGGTATCTTCGAGTTCAGGTGGTGGATGTGGTGAAAGCCTATGTTCCCCGTCAACCACTGAAAGACTTTGGGAAGCTTATAGTATGTACTACCCTGAATGCTGGCCAGCAAATAATCCCATTGATTCTTCCATCGCATATACGTGTCTTCATGTTGATGTTGCACATAGAAGAACCAGAATGCCACCACAGAGAAGAAGAAGATGTTGATCATCTGTACGATCAGAAATGCCTTTATACCAATCAGATAGGCAATACCGCCATAGACCGCCAGGATTGCCAAATTATTCTTTACCTGAGACCAACGCACCTTACCCCAACCTTTAAACTGAAAGAAAGGATAGCGATTGGAGATCGTGAAATAGATAACAGGTGTCAAAATGAACATAAAGAATGGATTCCTAAAAACCCGATAGGCAATACGTTTAAATCGGGAGCTATTTCTAAATTCATCGACCGTCCAGAAATTAATGTCGCCCACATCCCGATGCTCCAATTGACCTACATGACCATGATGATAGTTATGAACGCGTGCCCAATATTCGTATGGAAGTGAACTGAAGATACTACAGATGAATCCAATGGTGTTGTTTGCTTTCTTGGAAGACACAAAGGATTGATGCCCGCAATCATGCTGGATGATGAAGATCCGTACCAGGAAGAAGCCATTGATTAGTCCCAGGCCGATCGTGATCCACAGGGACCAGTCAAGGGAAAGATACATGAGTATCCATAGGGCTATGAAGGGAAGGAATGAGTTCAATATTTGAATGATAGCCTTCCGGGTATTGGGAGTAGAGTACTTAACGACTATTTTCTGCCAGTCCTTAAGTGCCTCCTTAATCTCTAAGTCTTTCTGCATAATGTAAAATTAACACTTTTGAAGTCCAAGTTAGTTCGTCATCTTAAATGATTCTGATCATAAGGCTCCTTTAATTGGTGGCTCGACCTCCTGAGATATCAAAATTGTAAGCGGTATTGAAAGATGCTTCTGGTGAGATGATCCAACAGGAAAGAGCAGCTACTTCTTCAATCGTACCCAGTCTGCCCATGGGGATCTTTGCCGTCATATAAGCCATCGTAGCTGGCTCCGTATCCAAATTCATAGGTGTAGCAATCACTGCAGGGCAAAGGCCATTGACAGTGATGTTGGTATCGGCGTATTCCTTTCCAATCCCTTTCACGAGGCCCATGACACCTGACTTACTAGCTGCATATCCGGCCATCCCGGGATTACCCTCGCGACCTCCAATCGAAGCGATCAGCAAAATCC
>JAUILM010000768.1 GCA_030432855.1 Bacteroidia bacterium | reverse complement strand
TCATATTTTGCATTTTTCTTCAGCAGTCTGCCATATTCAAACCAGAAATCTACATACACAAATCCTGTATCTTTCTGTACGATCCGCTGATACCATCGTTCAGCTCGCTTGTAATCTCGCATCTTATCATGAGAGATCGCAATCTTTTGAGCCAGAGCCGGATCTCGTGTTTCACGGTAGCACTGCTCATACCACTCTACTGCATTGTAATAATCCATTCTGGCAAATGCAGTATCCGCCGCCTCAAGTTTGAAGTCATAGGGTATCTCTGACAAGGGCTGTCCTAGTAGCGATCCTGAGATCAGCAGAAAGCAGAATATCGAGAAGCTATATTTGAATTTCATTGTTTTTCTTTTTAGAATCTTGGACAGAATATCACGGGATCCACTTTAGGTCGCTTGTAAATCTTTGCAATGTACGCGACTCCAAGTTCAAATGCATTTGAGGGAGATGCCAGATCAGAAACAGTCACATCATAACTTGCCCCCACTCTCAAATCTTTGTAGTCCAGTCCAAATAATACCTGGAGTGCGTCTCCCAGCCGATATCCAAGGCCACCCTTCAAAATCATGTCCTGCTCGGGAAGTTTATATCCCAGCATTCCCTGCACGGATAACTCACTTGCCGGACCTATCTTTTGATACAACACCGATGGAATGATCAGAAGTTCATCACTGAAATTGTAATCGTATGTAGCATAGCCGACAATACGCATAGGTAACGAGGTTCTATTTGCATTCAGTACACCGTTCTTGGGTTGATTGATATGTAGGACACTCAAACCCACACGATAAAATGATTCTCCCGTGGTTCGGCCAGTCAAGGTAAGCCCCCCGGAAACATCCAGGTATGTCGTAGGATCATCTTCTGTAGGGAATATGTCCTGAGAAGCACCACCATTTAAAATTTGATCTTCTAGTCGAAACTCCCCCTTGATTTTCCGCGATAGGGTACCACCCTGTATACCTAGTGCAAGTACCGTATTACGCTCATCGTCCAAGGACAGGTGGTATGCTGCCGATCCCAATAGGCCCCCGGTGGTCAGTTGACCCTCAAGGACAGACCCACTCGGTGCAAACGGTACGTAACCAGAAGTGGATTGATCCTGAAAAATGGAAATCCCCACACCAATCCAATCCAACTCTCTAAACCCTTTGAGGATGGGAGAGTCCATATAGAAAGTTGGGGTAGAATAGGTACTTTTCCACTGATCCCGATAGATTCCACCCAATCGAACGGATCCATTGAAAGCTCCAGTAAAAGCCGGATTGACGGTCAATGGTGCCAGGTTGAACTGAGTAAAATGCAAGTCCTGGCCGAGAACCGACCCAGTCAGGAAGACTGCAACCATCAATTGAATGATCCTATTTTTGAATATCATAAATTTGGTATACGTTTATATCAATAGAAGTGATATGTATGTAAGTTACAATATTAATAGACCCACAGTATATTATCAAAAATAGCAGGCACTATTTAGAACGTGCAATTAGACTAAGTGTACATAAATAGTTCGCATTCAAACCAAAATATCTTCAAGAATTAGCTAATTACATGGTTTCGCGTCACTTTTTCAGATGTAAGTATAGAGCTTTTGGATCGTAATTTACACATACGATCGACCCATTGGTTTACAAGAATATGTCTTGTATTCACACTGCTAGTCTATCATGCCCCAGATGTGATCTCTCAATCTTCAGTCGAGGATTTGCAAATAGACACGTTCAACTCAAAAAGGTTCTGGACCATGAGCGCGGTGGGAGGTGTTGTTTATGGATCTACCGTCTATGGTCTCAGTAAGGCCTGGTATGCAGATTTCGAACGCACGCGGTTTCATTTTTTCAACGACTGGGGCGAATGGAACAATATGGACAAAGCCGGCCATGCATTCACCGGCTATTTTGAGTCTGTGCTCAGCTATCATGGTGTCAGGTGGGCAGGTGTTCCTGAAAAGCCGGCTATTTGGCTGGCATCAGGTTTAAGTCTTCTCTTTCAAACCACTATTGAAGTATTGGATGGTCATTCGTCAAAATGGGGATTTTCAGTACCCGACATGGCATATAACATCGCTGGAACTGCCCTTTTTACCACCCAACAATTGATATGGAGGGACCAGAAAATAAGTCTGAAAATTTCCGCCTGGCCCCGATCCTACAGTTCAGATCCTCTGCGTTCGATAAACTCTATGGAAACTTCCACCCTCTCCCGAAGGACGGATGCTCTATTTGGTCGTGGTCTTCTGGAACGATACCTCAAGGATTACAATGCCCAAACCATTTGGGTGTCAGTCAATCCTTCCAGCTTTGCATCTGAACCCTGGGAAAAGTTTTCATGGATTAATATAGCCATGGGCTATGGGAGTGAAAATCTGTTTGGAGGGTTTGGCAATAGCTGGCAAGAGGAGAACGCCCTCTTCAGATTATCACCATCCGACTATCCACGATACCGACAATGGTTTCTGGCTCCGGATATCGACTGGACTCGCATTCCCACTAACAGTAAATTATTGAAAACAGTATTCAGAGTGATGAACGTATTTAAGGTACCTGCACCTACACTATCCTTGTCGAGCAATGGAGTGCGGTGGTATTGGCTCTATCTCTAAATCAATTTTTACCAGACCTGAAATAACGCATTAGCAAATATAAGATGGCCCATATCCCAGAAGCCCCGAAATAACGGATCATCCACCATATAAACAACCACACCTCTACCCTTCTGTTGGACTCCATAGGTCATCGTACCTGAAAGATCTTTGTATAATTTTGCTCCTACAAAACCAATAGCTATGGGATTGTCCTCCGTCTTTACCACATTCCAAATATCTTCATGTAGCTCATACAAGTGGTGCGAGGTCTTTAACGAATACAAACTCTCATCCAGGCCATAACCTAAAGGATGAGTCACATCAACCATGTTTTTGATCAGCGCTCCCGGCACTCTCTCGGAGATCATTCTCCGCTCCCGATCCGCATATCTTTTATCACCTTCCTTGTCATCATCGTCATCCTCTCCCTGAATTCGCTGGATCCGGAATCCATTTTTTCCCGCAAATTTTCGCAGAGCACCTCCCGTGACGATGAGCTTACCCCCATCGCCCACCCAGTCTGATATAAGATCTATATCCTGATCCTGCAAATCTCTATAACCTCCTGATGGCATGACCAGCACATTAGCACTATTCAGCAGCGACTCGCTGAAATTAGCTCCGGGTACGATAGA
>JAUILM010000767.1 GCA_030432855.1 Bacteroidia bacterium | reverse complement strand
AATACACCGGGAGCAGGTGTTACCAGCAATTTCTTTGCATATGATGATCGTGCCTTAAAGAGAGGTCAGCGGGAGTTTGAACGTACCTGGGGACCTATCAGCCTGGAAGACAATTGGCGTAGATCCAATCGTTCAGGCTTTGGAGGAGCGGTGGCTACTCAGGGAGACAGTACCAGTACACAAAATGTAGCTATTTCAGATACCGAGGTAGACGAAATCTTCAAGCAGGTTCCCAAGTCCGATAGTCAACTTGCTGCCGCAAATAAGAAAATTGAAGATGCATTGTTAGAGCTCGGACGATTGTTTAGGTCAGACCTGGACAACAATCCCAAATCTGTGGAGTCACTGGAAGAACTCCTTGAAAGATATCCAAATACCGAGCATGCTTTAGATGCTTATTATATGCTGTATGTGGGTCATACTGCCCTTGGCAATAGTGGTGCTGCCGCCAAGTATGCTGATTTGATTACTTCACAGCACGCAGATTCTGAATATGCCAAGTATATCGAGGATCCATCCTACCTGCAAAATCTGGAAAGTGAGGAAGAGCAAGTTGAGAAGTTTTATCAGGACGTACATGATTTATATGCGCAAGGTGAATATCAGATAGCATTGAAACGCTTGATTCAGTCTCGGACCAGTCTGGGAACGAGTCATGCACTGCAATCCAAGTTTACCTTGCTATCGGCTATGTGCATAGGCAGATTGAAAGGTCGAGAGTCCTATGTCAATGCATTAAAAGAGTTGATTGCTAAGTATCCGGGTACGGATGAAGAAGAGCGAGCAAAGGAAATCATACGACTGCTGGGTATTCGCTTTACAGAGACCAGTGAGGGCATCGAGGAGATCAACCCAGATGCCTACTTCAGTATAAATGAAAATGATAAGCTGCACATGGTGCTTGTAAGCCTGAAGTCAGATGTGGATGGAAAAACACAGGGAGAAATTCGTGCATCTGTATCGGACTACAACGATAAGTATCATAAACTCAACAAACTCAATATAGCCACTATCGTGCTGGATGGTGAAGGGGGAAAGAAAATTCCTTTGCTGGTGATTCGCCGGTTCAATAGTAGGGAAGAGGCAATGAAGTACTACGACGGTGTCCAGAAAAACATCGATGAGTTTATTGCAGATTCTGAAATATTTGAGGTGTATGTCACAACACAGCAGAACTACCGAAAGATTGTGCAGTTGCGGTCCATCGATCTGTATCGAGCCTTCTTTGTAAAGGAATACCTTGCCAACTAAAAGATCTAAAGGGCTGGGGAGACTGGAATATCGGTTTATTCAATCTCAATGAGCAATTGTCCTTTTGCTACATTTTGTCGGATAGAGACGTGAATTGCTTTTACGGTTCCTGCTTGTTTATTGACAACCACATTTTCCATCTTCATGGCTTCAAGGGTGAGCAATTCCATCCCTTCATGTACGGTCTGTCCTTCGCTGACCTTGATATCAAGAACCTGGCCTGGCATAGGAGCATGGACTGTTAGCTGGCTGGCAAGTTTCTTACTCCCATATCCCAGTTTTTCGATCTGGAGATCCAGTGTAGTCTCGAGCTTTACTTCATAGGTGATTCCATCAATTTTAACCTCCAGTATCTTATGATCTCCATCGATTGCCTGCCATTGCACTATATGGTGGTCTTCCTCCAGCAAAATGACTTTATGCAATCCTTCGGCAGGTAGGGAAAAATAGCTCTCCTCTTCGTTCTCGTTGATGTCAAAAGGCTGCGCATCAATCTTTATTTGTTTCAGTCGCCCCATGGTGTCGTGTTGTTTTATTAAGGTCTGTCAGCAATTTGACTTCAAAAACAGTATATGCAATATAAAATGCGATGAATGGTAACACATAGTGTCCTGACTCCGGATTATAGATACGATCATGGACGATAATGATTGCCAGGCATCCTACCAGCTTTATAAATACAGTGGCCATCACCAGGCGAGTCAGACTATTCTTGTCTTTACTTCGTGCTGCCCGCACAGCCAGAAAGTAGATGATAATACTAAGGACAACAAAAAAAGGTATGCTAATCGCCGTGATGGATTTAGTAGCTTCAAATCCTTCAATATCTGATAAGAAGATAGACAGAATCACCAGCGGTACCGTGATAGAAATCAACCAGCCGAAAAAGAGTTTTGAAGACATTGAAGATCATGGCTTGAACATGCAAGATAAATGTCTCAGCTTGAATATGAAATCATTTCCTACTAAGGTCCGACACTAATTTAATGAAGTAAGCTACCAGGAATAGAATAGCGCAGAGAGCAGTAAGAAAGGGCCTTTCTGTTTCAAAATACTTATCTAGCTGCTTTCCCAGCAGTATCCCTACGATGATGTAGGCAACCATTTGAAAGGCCATTCCACTATATTTCATATAGTTTTTGGCTGCTTTTTGATCCAGAAGTTTTTTTGAATCCTTGTTATTCGATGTGGCCATTTTCTACCTCACTAAGTACCGATGGAGTCACAGGAGGAGGTAAAGCTTGCTTTTTTTCACCCATGCTACAATTCACATCAAATACGGATCCTGATTGCACCACGAGCTTATGCGTTTCCACATCTCCTTCGATTACCGCTCCTTCTCTTACTTCCAACACACCACGGATGAGAAGATTTCCATTAAACCGACCTTCAATGATCGCGTTTTCACAATCAATTTCTCCCTTAAATTCACCAGTGGGGCCAATGATTACCCGGGCTGTACAGTTAAGATTTCCGACGAATTCTCCGTCAATACGAAAATCGTTGTCAGAGACCACATTTCCTTCTAGTCGAGATCCCTTTACTAAACTATTGTGCAGTAGAGAGTTAGAAGATCGTACAGGTGAGGTGTTATCTTCGGTCTTTTTTCCAAACATTTGTTAGGTTTTTTGAACTTGAAACAATCTAAGTCTGGTGAGTGTGCCGTCGTCGTCTGGTAATTTATGAAAAATAGTGCACATGCTGAAGTCAGGTACACCCAAACGCCTGGAAACATAAGTGATATTAGAAACTTGGACAGTACACCCCACGGTTTTCGTTACCACACATCGTGTAGATAAGTGAAAACTCAAACGCTCCATTGCCATTGCTGGCTACATTCAGATCGGATACGTTCCAGTCGTAGGAAAATCCAATTCCAAAATTTTGATATTCGAAGCGGGTAGAAATAATGACTGCATCTGCTCCCAGCGATGTGCTGCCTGAGGTATTATCTGCGCCACCTCCTCCAAG
>JAUILM010000766.1 GCA_030432855.1 Bacteroidia bacterium | reverse complement strand
CCGTCACAAACTAAAGAAAAGGTTTAAGTTGGTTTTTCGTTTTGTTTTGATGCGCCTGTCAGTTCTCTGTCAGGCGCTTTTTTATGCCGTTATGGATACGAAAAAAGCCGTGACCTGACAAGATCACAGCTTTACTAGTTCTCTATTTAAAGACTTATCCTTTTACGGGTCAGGAGGCCTTTTCTCTATGCTTGAATAGATTATTATATCGACTATGGATCAACCTCTTCAATTCCTTTCTGGCGAAGAAGATTCGACTTTTCACAGTTCCCAATGGAAGGTCTAACTGATCAGCTATTTCCTGATATTTAAATCCTTCATAGTGCATCAGAAACGGCACACTAAGACTTTCATCCAGACTTTCGATCATGTTTTCCAACTCGGTCATCATGATATTGGAATCTGCCTTATTTGTTATGGTTGTTGATCCTGAATTTATGTAGTACAGGTTATCGGTTGAATCCTGAATCGTATTCTTCTTCATCTTCTTTCGATAGTTATTGATGAAGATATTTTTCATGATGGTAAACAACCATGCTTTAAAGTTCGTACCTGGTCTGAACTTGTCCTTATTACTTAACGCTCTGAAAGCTGTCTCTTGAAATAAATCTTTAGCATCCTCACCATTCTTTGTGAGGTTGTAAGCAAAAGTGTTTAGAACAGAGGACAACTGGTTCAGTTTATCTTGAAATTCTACTGCTGACATAGCTTACATTTAATTTAGACTCAATATACACAATTGTTTAACCACAATCAACTAATAGTTGTACAAAAACGTCGCCTAGACAACATTTCGTCCAAAAAATAGACTGAAAAATTGACATAATTGCTTGAATATCAGCTTGTTATTGAAGGTTAAACAACTTTCAAAAAAATTTGAAAATTATTTCTGTGCGATTCGGACAAGATACAATGCTACGAAGGAGAATACGATATTGGGAAGCCATACCCCCAACATAGGTCCCATCGATTCAGAATTGGTGAAGGTCATTGTGAACCGGGATAGTACTATAAACAACGCACCAATTGATATTCCTATTGCCAAGTGTATCCCAAGTCCACCCCTGGTCTTCCGGCTGGCAACCGACATCCCTATAAGGGTAAGTATGAATATCGAAATAGGTTCGGAAGTTCTCCGAAATAGTTCTGTTTCAAAGACCCGGGTGCCCCCAATGCCTCTGGCTCTCTGCTTTTCCAGATAATCCTTCAGCTCCGGTGTGGTAAACAACTGTTGTTGATTCTTTACGATCAGAAGATCGTCCGGGGTGATATTAATAGTGGTATCCAGAGGCTCCTTTTTATACGCCTGGATCTCCTCTTTTTCGCCGTCAAACTTGTGCACCATGTAATCACTGATGGTCCATTGATTCGGGGGGGCTTTCCATTCCGCCCGGCGAGCTTCCATATATTGAATCAGATTAGCGTTCTCATCGTATGTTTCAATGCGCATATCAATCGCCGTACTATCGCGTTTACGAAAATTCATGATATACAGCTTTGTCTGCGGATCCAGCATGACATGAATGTGACGTGTTTTAGATCGATCTGTATTCTTCCAGACGTACTTGTTTTCAAAAGGTATTCGAATCTTGCTACCGAGGGGAATGAGAAAATGATTGGACAATAAATGGATGCTAAAAATAATCCCGGCTGCCGTCATATAGGGTAGCATTATTCTGGAATACGGCACTCCCGCATTTAAGACGCTTATGATTTCGGAGTTTTTAGCAAGCCTTGATGTAAAGAATATCACGCTTATCAAGGCAAAAAGAGGCCAAAGTAGTCCATTGATATGCGCGATAAAATGAAGATAATACGTGAATACCGCCTGCTTTAAAGTCACTCCATTCTCGAGAAACGCTCCTAATCGATCACTGAAATCAATAACCACGGCAATCAATGAAAAAAGCATGGCAGTAAAGAAGAATGTCTTTAAGTATTGCCGGATAATGTAACTATCTAGAATCTTTGACTTCATCACAGCCTTCTGGTTACAATTTGCATCATGTCGCTTTTCCAGGAAAGAAAGGAGCCCTTCTTTATAGAGGAACGAGCTTCCGACATTAAATGTGTATAAAAACTGAGATTCTGCAGTGATGCCAGCTGAGCACCCAGATACTCCTTACTAATAATGAGATGCCTCAAGTATGCCTTTGTGTGATGCCGCAGCGCTTCGACAGAACTGTTGGGGTCGATGGGTTCAAAACAGGTAGCCCACTTTCGATTTTTTATATTCAGCAATCCTTCAGACGTGTAGATCATACCATGCCGGGCATTGCGCGTAGGTAAGACACAATCAAACATGTCTACTCCCAAACCAATGCTCTCTAGCAGGTTAGCAGGAGTGCCAACACCCATGAGATATCTTGCCTTTTGAGCAGGGAGTATATTACACACCAGGTCAGTCATCGAGTACATGTCTTCGTGTGGTTCTCCTACTGATAATCCTCCAATGGCGTAAATGACGGCCTCATATTGAGATATCTCCTCCGCAGACTCCTTCCTTAAGTCAGGATACACAGACCCCTGGACAATCGGTGCCAGCGTCTGTTGATACCCATGCAGCGGGGGTTGTGTGTGCATGTGCTCCATACACCGCTTTAACCACCTATGGGTCATCTTCATCGAGGATCGTGCATAGCCTTTTTCGCACGGATAGGGCGTGCATTCATCGAACGCCATTATAACATCTGCTCCAATCCTTCGCTGGACATCGATAGCTTTTTCTGGAGAAAAAAAATGTTTGGATCCATCGATGTGGGATGTGAAGGTGACGCCTTCCTCCTTTATTTTTCGTGTGCCACTTAATGAATATACCTGATATCCTCCACTATCTGTCAGCATGGGTCTCTCCCATCCTATGAATCGATGAAGACCTCCCACTTCGCTAAGGATTTCTTCTCCCGGCCTTAGATACAGGTGATATGTATTTCCTAATATGATCTGCGCCTGAATATCATGTCCTAGTTGATCCTGGTTGATCCCCTTAACACTCCCTACCGTACCTACCGGCATGAATACCGGGGTCTCAACAATGCCATGGTCAGTCACAAGACGTCCAGCACGGGCACTACAATCATCAGATGTATGTGTAAGTGTAAAATTCATCTATTGTTTAGTTGAGGTATCGCTGGCTGTCAAATCTCAGTAGAACACCGATCATCAAGGTGAAAACCAGCAATGAAGATCCTCCATAGCTAATAAATGGAAGGGGGATACCGATAATGGG
>JAUILM010000765.1 GCA_030432855.1 Bacteroidia bacterium | reverse complement strand
AACCTGGTAAGAGCAACTGGGAGTTTATGTTCTATCCATACACTACCGGCAACTGGGGAGCGTATCCAGGCAGTGATGTGACTCCAACTACTGTAAGTGCTGAAGCTTTTAAGATGGATCAAATGGAGATTGAAACCTTCATGATTGAATTTGATCAAATCACTAACAGTGGTGCAAACATTTGGTTCCTATGGGAAAATGTGGCAACTGCAGTACCTGTAGCCGTCAATACTGATGAAACTGTAGAAGCCAGTATTGCACAGGTGATGGCAGGTCCTACCGCTAACGACTACTTTGCCGCTGCATCATACTACCTCGCCGAAGGTAAAGACATGTCAAAAGCTCGTGAGTGGATCACTAAGGCGGTTGACATGGGGTACAACCAGTTCTGGGTATTGAGGACTAAATCCTTGATCGAAGCCAAGGCAGGAGATAAGGCGGCTGCTATTGAGTCAGCTAAGAAGTCCTTAGAAATGGCTAAAGCAGCTAACAACAACGATTACATCCGTATGAACGAAGCTTCTATTAAGGAGTGGAGCATGTAATAACGGCTCTCAAGAGCTAAGTGCAAAAATGGGATCTTCCTGACTACAGGTTGATCCCATTTTTTTTAATCCGCTAATTCGTTTTTTAATTGCGAGGAATTCTTGAGTGTTTTCCACTGATCTGACAGAGTTTCAAATCGCTCGTAGGCATCTTGGCCCGGCACCTGATCTGCCCTGGATAGCATGGAATACAGATATCCGGTCTGATCAAGTAATTTAGGGGTCTGATATCGACCTTCTTCCGTCTTAAGTTCGGAAAGTAACAACCTCAACTGCGCATCGTCCCTATCTTCCAATTCTTTCTCGAGCATAAGAATTGCGTCTTGGATTTCGGATTGGAGATCCAAAATCTTCAGGCATAAGTCGCTTTGCTCGGACAGATCAGCATGGGAAATCCCATTCTCTTCCAACCTGGGGTCAGGCAGTATTGTGGCATATGTCGACAGGGTCTTGTTACGGACTTTCAATGTGATCTCATATTTACCCGGTGGTACAAAGGGTCCGGAAACATTTCTTCCCGTACTGGATGTGATACCTGGATATCGCATGTTCCATTTAAATACTTGCATGCCCTTCTTCTTGATCAAATGGTCAGAGGGAGCATTATAAATATGACTGGTAGTCTGGTCTTCTTCCTTCTTCTCTTTTTCTTCTTCGTCGTCTTCTGATGGAATATTGCTATCGAATGAACATACTAACTCACCATCGTCGTCAAGGATAGAAAGCACAATGTCTGATTTGGGCTCAGATTCCAGAAAGTAATGAATAAGCATCCCCGATCGCGGATAGTGCGGAATCGATGATTCTGAGGTTGCCATCATTCGATGTCGGATGGTCTCTGTAGGTTGAAACAGGGCAGTATGTTCAATGGGATTTAGCAACTGGACTATCAGAGGTCGATCCTCCATGATCCAGAATGAACGCCCCATGGTCGCAATCACCAGATCATTGTCCTTACATTTGATATCCGTAATGGGAGTTATTGGTAGGTTTTGTTGAAATGGTCTCCAGGTTTTTCCATCATCGGAAGATATAAACATTCCAAACTCAGTGCCTGCATATAGCAATCCAGGCATCAATGGGTCTTCCCTTACTACCCGAGTGGGAAAATCTGCCGGGATGCCATTATTTCCATCAGTCAATAGCTCCCAGGACTTACCATAGTCATCGGTCCTGAATATGTAAGGCTTGAAATCACCGAGAAGATATCTATACATGGCGACGTACGCTTTGGCCGGATCATGCGGACTGGCACAAATAGCCTGCACTCTACCGTATGGAGGAATTTCGGGCGTTACATTGCTCCAGTGAGCTCCACCATCAGTGGTCACATGTACCGGTCCATCATTGGCTCCTGCCCAAATCACTCCCTGGCTTATGGGGGACTCTTCAATAGCATAGATAGTGCTGAAGAACTCTTCTCCCGTAATATCTCGTGTGATGGGACCTCCTGAAATCACTTGTGTCTCTGGCGAAAAAGCTGTCAGATCGGGAGATATGATCTTCCAGGTTTTTCCCTCGTCCTGCGATTGATGCACATACTGAGAGGTATGGTAAATGATGTCAGGGTCATGGGGTGAAACGAGGATAGGGGCCACGCGCTGAAATCGAAAGTTTAGATCCTTAGGATTATGCCCATACATATATTGTGCACCTACATAGTATTGCTGTTCCTGTCCTGTACGTTTATTATAGACACCAAATCTGCCCTTGCAGTTGGCATATACGATATCAGGGTCCCCTGGCTTTGGCACCGCCGGACCCGTTTCGCATCCACCTGCCGCGATCCAATGCTGACTTGCATCATCCGTGTAGGCAAAAGGGGGTAGACTAGGTACAGCTATGGTAGTATTGTCCTGTTGGCCGGCATACAACCAGTAGGGAAACTGATCGTCAGTATTTACTTGGTAGAGTTCAGCTGTGGCCTGGTTATTAATGCTACTCCAGGTTTTTCCTCCATCTCTGGTGATCGTCCCGCCACCGTCATTGCATTGCACATAGATTTGGGTATCCTGTGGATTAATCCACATTCCATGATTGTCAGCATGAGGGGTACGGACTCGATTCCAGGTGATTCCTCCATCCAGGGAGTGCCAAAACCTCGTAGCACTTACATATAATGAGGAGGGATTTTGTGGATTTACATCAATGTTACAGAAGTAGAAGGGACGGTCTAGCAGATCTTTTTTGCTGGAAAGAGCTTTGAAAGATTCACCCCGATCAGAAGAAACATACACGCCTCCCGAACCTTCTGGTGCCTCCACAAGCGCCCAGACCTTGCCAGGAGCCGCTGCACAGGTCGCCAAATCTGACTTTCCAATAAGACCAGAGGGAAGACCCTTGGTCATTTTACGCCAGGTTGTACCGTCATCAGAGCTTTTGAAGATACCTCCAGCCTCCATGCCACCACTGATGATCGTCCAGGGTGTGCGCCTGACATGCCACATGGAGGCATATAGGATGGATGGGTCATCGGGAGCAAATTCTAGATCAACCGCACCTACACTATCACTATGATATAGGATGCGTTGCCAGTCTCTACCACCATTCACAGATTTGTAGACGCCTCGCGTCTCAGTATTCATGAAAGGATTTCCGATGGCCGCAACATAAATTGTACTTGGATCATTTGGATGTATCAACACAGCTCCTATCTGACCTGCATCTTCTAACCCTATCGAAGTCCAGGTAGATCCTG
>JAUILM010000028.1 GCA_030432855.1 Bacteroidia bacterium | reverse complement strand
CGTCTACCGCATCGCTAGCAGTCGGGGGCGGACGGCGGTGGCGACGATGCTGCTGGCCGGCATCGCCATCGAGGCAGTGGCGAGCGCTTTTCTCGGCATCCTCATCTTTATCAGCGACGACGACGCCTTGCGCTTCGGACGCTTGCGCATCTTCGTCAACACCCTCATCGTCGTCCTCTGTCTTTAAATAATGTACTTGCATTTTGGTGTTGTTTAATTAAGTGCTTATGATAGCTCACCGTCCCCGGTGATCGTGAAATCAAATGTTGCCTGACCCTCTACACCATCC
The DNA here is from genome assembly GCA_030432855.1 of Bacteroidia bacterium. Lineage (GTDB taxonomy): Bacteria > Bacteroidota > Bacteroidia > Chitinophagales > Saprospiraceae > JABDMH01. The sequence continues at coordinate 17,591 of JAUILM010000028.1, read as the reverse complement.
GACGTGAAGGTGCAGTCTGTCACATAGCCATTACCCCCGTAGGCTGTAGCTCCACCGCCCTGGTAGCTGACCGATACTTGCGTGCCGGCTAACAGGAGATCCATGATGTCAAAAGCTGACTTGTCCGATCCAGCCGCCTCCATGAAAGCAGATCCAGAAATGGACCACGTTACCTCTCCTGGAGACACTGTGGGGTTTTCTGCCGTATCCTTACAGACAATAGAATCTGTGGACCTGCTCGCTGTGAGTGAACTCGATGTCTCACAGTTGATCACCTCACTATCTACATAGATTCGTAGGCTCGTCGTGTTTACTACTGCCATTGTTTATTTCTTTTTCTGTGATTTACTTTCCTTCTTAGGCTCTTGCTCCTCTTCCTTTGCCACCATAGCGTCAAAAAACCGTTGCTCTAATGCCGTGTTTGTGGCACCCCGTACGTATTTCCAATTCTGATTTTTCTCAACCAGAAATTGACCATAGGAATCAGTCACGTTCTTTTGTGCCCCTACTTCGTAGACCTTACCCTTTAGCTCGTTTCTGTTTATTGCCTCTATGATCATTTTCCAGGTATTTTAATTCTCCAAGTTTCCAGCGCCATTCAACACCATCTATCCAATAGACCCCACTGCTATATGTCGCATTAGCTTGATGGTCCATGTTTGATTGCCATTAGGGTGACAGAGGTGTCTGCACTCAGGTCGAAATACACCTTGCCATCTGACTGATTGAATGTTGCTGTAGGGAATGGGCCTATAAACTTGACCGCTCCATTGGCAACCGTATACTGTCTGTCCTCAACCGTTAAGCTCGCACTTGTCACCGTTTGTGGTGTCAATGCCGTAACCGTCAAAGAACCACCACTACCATTATTTACATAGATGAATACATCGCCAGATGCATTAGTAAATGAATGGTGATCAGTCGCATCACCGGCCGTTGTACTCAGCACCAGTCCAGTGTCAAAGTCCATCTGTGATACTGTCAAATCTACTCTTGCCATTTTCTAGCGTTTTTCTGCTTCTTTTTTAAATTCTTTTCCTGCTTCCATTATCGCCTGCCGCTCTCCTTGCTGTGCTGCAGGCCGCATATAGGCCCGTCCCAAGTACTCCTCACTCGCTGCATAGGGTGAGTCTGTGATTAAGTCGGCCCCATCGTTGGTTTCTTCTATGCGTATGCTATCCCTTAAGGCTCCTGTATCTACCGCCACGTTGGATTTGGCAATCTTTTCCATTACCTCCAGTCCTTCTTTACCAGCCCTTTGCTTTAGTGCCTTAGAAGTCAGATCCCTTTCCTTTTTCTTAAGTACTCGGTTCAACTCCCGATCATCCAGGCTCATCCTAAGCATTGATAAATACTTGAAATTCTACCGGCCGTTGCCATCGGTTCGTGGTGTCATCCATGAATGCCGAGGCCGTACCTACAAATCGGATCTTTCGTGTCGTGCTACCGACATGTACAATTGTCTTGTCAGCTAAATCAGATATTGCAGCATCTACCATTTTCTGCATCTTGTGGTAATCACTACTGATCGGTATCACAGTGACATTGAAAAGCCTTCCAATCTGTCCACACTTGCCGTCCTGCGCTGTGGTGAAGTCATTTACTGCTACCACATCACCCGTCTCTGCCTTGGAGAAGTTTCCCCATCGTATCTTACTGGATAATCTCCCCGTAACCCCACCGTTTAACATGTCTCCTATGGCCTTCCTTATCTCCATCGTTGCGCTGTGATTTTCATACTTCGCTTCCGGCTCTCAAATGGATCTATCTCAAGGATCTCATACCTATCTGTCAATGTTTCGAAGTTGGATACCATTGGGTTTCCGTTCTGATCCAACAGAGCATCGCCGTTGTTATCTCGCATAAAGACCGGCTCCGTATTGCTCATGTCTATCACAAAAGTTTCATACAACTGATTATCGGTGTACAAAAACTTTTGATACCTCAAATGAATCTCTACTATCGCTGTGTTGGTCTGTGCCTCCGACAGTATCGCTTCGGTCCCCGACAATTGGCGCACGTTTGCCCATGTCGTTTTTACTAGTGCGTATGTCAACCGAGGTGCATAGTCAACTGTAGTCTCAGTGAGACCATAGAAACTGATCTTTCGATCCAGGTACCCCGCTGGGATGCCTCGCGTCGGTTGATAGTCTTTGATCATGATACAAAGCGCTGAAAAGGCTTTATGAGGTTGTCTGCGAGTGATGTCATCCAATCGAAAGTGCCGTCCTCCCTCATTATGAAATATGTTGACGCCCTCAATCGAATAGCCTGCCGTATCGCCTCTGGTACATTCGTCTCATCATCTCCGTATCCAACCACATACCTGATCTTAATCGTGTTTAATCCCCACTTTAGGTCTGATGGATAGTCCTGATCCTCTTTAAGCCTGATGACGCCCGGATCGTTATAGGTGTCAATGTCAAATAGTGTTGTAATGTCGGTACCTGAGCTCTCGCCATCTTTTACGTATGTCACTTGAGATAGACTTTGCACAGGCCACAACCGCAACTCATAACATTCTGACCACCAACAATTGATTGACTCCTCAACAGTTTGAGTGATAAAGCCCATGTTCGTCTTCTTTTCGAAGTACTCCCTAGAGGCTTTTATGTATCCATCTATCAAAGTGTTGTCATCCGCAATATCAAAGTGTAAATGACTCTTAAGCCACTCTCTTGATACCGGCTCTTCTGCCGGTGCCGTTATCAATTTTGGTACTCTATAAGACATTTTTCTCCACCTCTTTTTTGGAGGTCGATCTTTCTGTCTTTCGTGATTTCACAAGCACCGCATACCGCGCATTGATCAAGTCTTCAGCAAAAGCCTTTGGTAGATCATACTCTTTCTTCCCTTGAAGGGAATATGTTTTACCCTCGAACTCTCCAGCACAGCTAATTGACATTCTTATTTTTACAATACCCGCCATTATGCCATTGTTAGATGTTTGATGGCTATTGAGTTATTCAACTTCCCGTCATGTCTTCGGAAGGCCAAATACCCCACCTGTAGGTAGTCTGCATATCTCTCTGTGAGCCTCAACATGCCCATCTGATTCACTTCTCTTATGACATACTTCTTGAAGTTTCCAAATGCAATTGGCGTCAAACCTGTAGTCGCCGCAGGCATGTCCTGATTAATCTTATATCTGTATCCAAGTATGGTTGATGGTGCTACAGCAGACATTCCAGAATCAGCAAGACCAGGCATAAATATTGGTCGGCCCTGGTCATCCTTTATCAGTTTTGCCAGCTTAAAAGTGGTATCATTAAACATGAAGATTGCACCCCTGCGATAGACTGGATCTACTGAGTGTTCCAGTCCTACGAAATCATCATAAATCAATGTACTTGCACTGGCCGCCGTGAAACCAGAACTCGTGCTCTGTAATAATCCTGTTGGCTTGCCAGATCCGTCACCATTGGTAAATGATCCGTTCTCTGTTCTCCCCATTCGCTCTCCAAATCGCTCAGCCAACCAAGTGTCCACGTCGAAATAAGAGTCATGGATTGATTGCAGAGACGCCCGTACAATCTTACTTGACAAAGTATAATCAGCAAACGTAGTGATGTTTACACCAGGGTCAAGTTCATTGTGTTGTGTGTTCTCTGCAATATATTCACCCTCCTGAGCGGTATTGTTTTCATATGGATACTCAAAGGTTCCACCTGTTGCCGTTTTAATGACATCACACTCCTCTTTCATGCCCCCATAAAGGGTCATATAGGTTTCAATCTTTCCGGCAAATTGTGTTGGAATAATATAGCCTAATCCACCTGTTGTATTATCGGCAGTACTCAACGCCCTTGTGTCTACTCCCTTTGTGTCTACCTTCTTCAAAATTGATCTTTCGTCCGGTTCTAAAGCCGACATACCGTGACGAAGGAACTTATCAAACACTTGACGGTGCTCTGTTTCTGGATCTATAGTTTTGCCTCGCTCCTCGTCTTTCCTGGCTTGCTCATCCAATTCAGCGGTTTCGGCCTCGTCAGCCGCTTTTCGCTCTTCAATAGATGCCAACTTTATCTCTCGCTCACAAGCCTCCAGATCGGCGTTCATTTTTGACCACTTGGCGTCATCATCTGAGCTAAAAGACCGCTTTTCATCCTTAGCTTTCTCGTTTAGCTCTCGCATCTCTTTGACCAGGCCAGCGTGCTTTTCTTTTAACTGCTTTACCGTTAATTCAGCCATTTTTCTATACTTTATGTGTTGATTCTAAAATGATTAAATCCCTCTCCCTGGCCGTATGTGCTTCTAGGTCAAAGGATGACTCTTCTTCAGTTTCTTTTCCCTGCCATTCGTCGTAGGATCTTTTAGCAACCGTTGTGTCTGGGTAGGCTGGAAATGTTGCAAGGGTGATGTCTTTCAGATAGTCTACTTCCTCCACTACCCGGGTAGTAAGTATGGTATCATCATCCTGTCTCTCTTCTTTCCAAACTTGCTTGCTGACTCGAAATGCAAAGCTGCACTCCTTCATATCTTTCCTCTCCACCATCTCAAGCACGTCAGCCCTGCTAGATGGTAGATCTAAGTCAAATTTTAGCCCTGTTTTGTCTTCTGACAATCTCAGTGTGCCTGAAGATTCACGGCCTAATAATTGATTAGGATCATGATTCAATAAGGCTCTACAATCAGATGATTTCAAGACCCTTGAAAACGCCCCTGGAGATATAATCTCCCTGAACCATCCTAAGTCCTCTGAATACCGATCAAATACAGCAGCATAACCAGAAACTGTCCGTTTCTCGTCGTCGGAATCTGCCCTAAATTCTACGGCGTAATTCCTATGCTCAATCGTGCCTTTTGTCGGTTTATCCATCTTACCTATCTCTCATGTAAAGTATCGCAGGGCTTATTTCGACCTCTTGGGTCGCAGCACCGACAATCCTAATCCTGGCACGTCTCACCGGTGTGTTCGTTAGGATATACATCTGATTTGTCTCTGCTCCGTTGGTGATTGTATCCGTTGCGGCCGTGTACCACTCTACACCGTCTTTATCTAGTGACCATTCATAATAAATAGTGCCTGTAGGTGTGCCGTCGATTGAATCAGCGGCTACGTGATACGTAATCTTACCCGGGTAGTCAAAAGTGGTGGTCGAAAGGAAAGTCAATGTTTCCGAATCGTCCAAAGTATCCAGCGTGAATACTTTATCCCCAATGTGTTGAGAATAACCCGAAACAATTGCCACCAAAAAAAGCGCGATAATTAAGAACAATTTATTTTTCATTATTACTTTCTTGCTTTTGTGATTCATCATTGTTGCTTGTAAAGGGATTTTCGTAGACGTCTCCACCTTCGTATGTGTTCATTCGCTCATGAAGCCTAACCTCATTAGGACTCATCGCTCTGATCGAAACCATTGTTTTGTAAAATTCTCCGCGCGCTCTGGTGTCTCCCCGTAAAAGGCTGTCAAGATTAAACCTGAAAAAATAACCTTGCCTTTTTTCTTGGTCCAAAAAGCACTTGTTATTTATTTCGGTTTCCCACCGTTTTATCCACGGCCTAAAAAAGTACATGACCCAATCAATAGACTGTTGCTCTATATTATTGTTGGTCGCTCGATCCAGGTCCTGGATCATATGAAGCGGCACACCTAAAAATCTAGCAATGTCCGCATGTAGAGCACTATTAATTGTATTTAAATCGGCCTCCTGAAGTGTTGACGCGGCTTTTACATAGTCCATGTCTTCCTCTAACAAGCCAAAGCCCATTGCTCCGTCAGAACCTTTATTAAGCGATTTGAGAAGGTTGTTTTTAGCCTGTGGGCTAATTTTATCCTTATGCTTAATAAATCCAGACAACGTACCGCCACTTGCAAAGTATTTTGTGGCAAATTGCCTTGATTTTATTGCTAGAGCGATAGTTTCAGCCGCATAATCAATTAATCCTATGCCTGTATAACCATCTTTTGTGAAAGCCGGAACATGTAAGACCTCATAAGGCTGTAACCTCCTGGATAAATCATCATACTCGTAGTATAATTTCCGATTTCGCTTACCCACCTTGATTTTGACCTTCTTATTATCAAGAATTTCAAATTCTGAGGGCTGTAAGCTGTCTTTGTCAAAATATATCCTGGAAAAAGAGGCTCCTTTTAAAATACAATTCCTCTTGCTGGTCTCTTTAAATGTGAAAGCATTATAAAGATCACTCGGACTAGATGAAAACAACCTTTGAACCGGATGATCTAAGACTTCTTCTACATTCCCCCTACTGTCAACCGTTTTAAAAACACCGGTCTGAAGACTAGCAAAGCATTCAGTAATTACCTTCTGAGCTGCAAATAATGACGAAACGCGCATTGCGTTGTCATAATTTACCATTTTGGCCTCTTTAGAAAGCTGAAATGCAAATTCACCGTCACGGATACTAGCTCCAGTGATGGCATTTTTAGGGTTCTCAAGACTTCTCGTTGACAACCACGGTATTTTTGAAAATATTCCCATACATACCTGTCGCCAAATATTAGACTAATCCCTAATGTATCCCCTATTTAATTTTCCGGTTAATTTTCCCTTTTTAAATGATACTCACGGCTCTTTCTAAATGCCTCGTAATTTTTAAAGCATCGTTGCCCGTTATTTCGCTTTTTGTATTTGCGCTCTGCAAGTGCGTAGGCAGATTGATAGGATGAGCAAATACTCAAACAAGAAGTGTATATTTTGTTAAAATCGCGGTAGATGTCTTTTGATCTTCTAGCCATCAATAAATTTTAAAGCCAAATCATTCCTCGATCTTCATAAACCGATGGCCCTTGTAAGTCAGCATTCATCCAGCCACCCATCGCCATGATCGCAGCATAGACACCGCAGATATTATCCTTACTCTCTTTGGAACTTGGTCGGATCATGTCGTCCTTTATATCCATCTGTACACATTCAATCTGAAATGCACTAACTGGATTACCGCCATGTTTTATCTTACCCTCTAATAGCCGTTTTTCAATCTCTTTTGCCGGCGCACTCATGTGTCCATAGCTGGAAATTGATTGGGGGACCATATTAAAGTCCAAATCTTCCAGTGCCTGTATCTTGCTGGTCGCTTCAGATCCATTGTAGGCTATTTCCTTGATGTGTACGTGTTTGCTTATCTCCTGAATACGATCCACAACCGGATCGTCTTTTAATGTTGTGCCCTCAACCTCAATGATATATCGATCTTCAACCCAATCTACATAGTGCGGAGTATTGGCCTTCCTAGCATTACTCGACGTTATCGGACACCAATACCACCAAAAAAATTGATCAAAATCAGGGAAAAACAAGCAAAATGCGTTTATATCCCGTACTCGAGACACCATCAAGCCACCATAACAAGGATAACCTCGAACCTCACTAAACGAAACGCCATCATTCCCCAATGACCACTCGTGTGGGGGTATCCAACTTTCAGTTGATCCGGTCCACATGTTCAGATTGTATCGCTTGAACGTATTGAGCAATGCCGGATTTCGCTCTGCGCGAGTCGCCATTTCCTTAAATTCTCGTTGATTTATGAAGTTCCACCCTGGATTTGCCTTTTCCCATGTCTTTGGATCGAATGGATCATCATCGGGATCTGCTCGGAATAAAATAGGCAAGAATGAATCATCTTTGATCAATCCAGCATGTACTTGTTCAGCGTATTTATGAAATGTATGTGCATAGGTGTTGATCTCTCCAGCCGTAGTCCATACCCGCACTTGTGGTGTACAATCAGTCCTCTTTGCCTTACCTGAGTTAATACCATCCATCAACTTACTATCCAACTGGAGGTGTAACTCATCCACATCAACATCTGAAGGGATCAAACTATGTGCGTTACGCCACTCCGCCGACATCAACTTGTAAAAACTGTCTGTATGTGGGTCTTTTACCGAATTATGAAACGGAAGAAGTTCTTCTGACAAGACCGGATGACTCTGCACCATCTCTTTCACTGGCTGAAACAATGCACCAGCTGCCTGATCTTTACTACTTGCAAATGCATAAGCTCTTGCGGCTTCTATTCCAGCACCAAATGCTTTATATGTGCCAAACCATTGAGAGGTTGTGCTCTTTGCATTTCCCCTGGGAATAAAAACATAGATAGTGGAATACTTGTAAAATCCATTCTCTTTGATCTTCCACCCTAGAGATTGTTCCAATATCTTCCTTTGGAATGGCTCTAAAAGCGCGGATTTACCCCTAAGTGCCCCGACAACATGGGTGCAGTATTCCTTAATCCAAGATTCTGCATACTTTGGTTCTTCGTCATCGAAGTAAAACTCCATCTACTTTGCTTTTCGCATCGGAACACTCCGACCCGTTGGCTTCTTGTTGGCGTTTTTATTCTTTCCCTCAATGCCTATAATCTTCTTGGTTCCATACGGGTCAAAACCAAACTTGTGGGCTATAGCCATTGCATTCTTTAACGCAGCAGCCCCGATTGAAACCTCCGGGCGCTGTTGCTCATATCCCGTCTTCTCACTAACCTGGGTCAGCCCAAAATCTGACAGCTTTTCCTCACACCGCTCATACTTAGCAAGCTCCTTGCAGTACATGTACATAGACTCACCATATACCTCCTTCGACATCTCCAAATGCGGGACCGTCCTATCCCATATCTCCTGCTCATCCTCACTCAACCTATCCCTGTAATTATACCCCCCCATAAGATTTTCCATTTTTTTCACAAAGTACTAGAAACGCAGTTTCTTCGACCTGTCAGCTAAGGATTTGACCCACCCCCTGCCTCTATGGTTGCCTGTCCGTCTTTGACCTTGACATGTCCAACGCCTGTCATATATATGTGGTTCATTGCGTGTTGGTTATTGACTGCGGTCCATGTGGGTACGTTACACTGTATGTGCCTGACGTGATGTACTTGCCCATTGTGCTTTATGACCATCTTCTTCTTTGGCCTGTCGTAGTAGAATATGAACTTCATTTGAGTGTTGTCTTGTTGATTAGATCTGGTTTCTTCCCTGTGATTATATCGTGGTATAGCTGGCCCTCGTGTATGGCCTTGTACCCATGCTTGCGTATGTACCCAAATAACCATCCCGGCTCTTTGATCCACTGCTTAGGATAGATAGGTATTAGTCCCTTTGGTGTGATTAGGAAGTCATACATGTACCCATTCATCTCTTTAGCTGTCTTAGCCCTATGGCATCCATGTGATAGGCCTTCTCTGTTTCGCCTGTCTCTTATACATCCTCCTTTCTTCCACCTGATTACATGGTCGCTGTGTGATGGGGTCTTGCTACATTCTGGATCTTCACACTCACAGTGCTTTACTGTAGCCATGTGGGCGTCACGGTCTTGTTTCCATCCATACTCTGGTAGTCTGTAGAATGGATCAGACTTCCACTTCCTCCTTGTGGTCCTGTTGTATGATCGTGCCTTTGGTGTAGTATTCACGACTTGAATGTGATCTTGTTGCCCTTTGCGGTAAATGTCTTGCCAACGCTTGCATATGGGGTTGTCTCGCACTTGATTTCTTGACCGTCTATGTAGATCCTTAACACCTTCTCAATGGGCCTTTCAACCGTAACAAAGGACTCACCTTCCTCATGTAACCTAACCTTGTCAAATGGGGTGTGCTTGAAAGTCGCTATATTGAAGTCTTTAGCTATTTTTTCGGCTTTAGGTTGGAAGCCCTTCGCCTCGATGTTCTTCAATACGGTGGGCGCTGCTGCTAACCCCAACAATGACCTTATAAAATCTTTTCGCTTCATATTTAATCGGTGTTACCTCTACACGAAATCCTGTTTCATCCTCTTTCATTCCGTCAATCTTTTTACATCCTTAACCCCTTCATTCAGGTTGTCTTCTAGCTCCTTGCGGGCCTTCTTAAACTCTCCAATCCCTTGTCCTAAGCCCTTCATTAACTTAGGTATTCCTTTGCCTCCAAATAACAATACAATGGCAAAGAATATGACCAACATCTCTGGTCCTCCTGGTAGTGCGAATAGGGGTGTCATACGTATCTTAAGTCTCGTCCATCAATTCGGCCCATAACTTGATTCCTCCTAATACATGGACCGTATAAATTGTGACCTGGAGATATTGTCCAACGGTGCCCATTCATTTCCCAAAAATGATGACCGGTTCCTGTATTTTCTACGTAAAACACACCCTCAACGGGAGCATACTTTAAAACCAAGTCAGGATCATAGTATCTGTCGATTTCCACATCATTCCATATGCTTCTTGTGTGTATTTTGGTTACTGGTGAATTATAAACCTTTTCAAGGTCTGATAGATTTATGAAATATCTTCCATCGTGGCGTTCAATACAAGCATCTAATAAGACCTTATGAAAAACAACCCTATCAAGCTGTCGATGTGTGATTGTTAAATAATCATGTTGCCATGATTCAGACACTTCAATGTAATCGTTGTTAAATGGGATAATCTCATAATCAACCTTTACACCTTCATCAATTTCAAATGGCTCGTGCTCCTCAGCCTTGACCTCCTGAATGATCTGGGGTGCGACAGACGCCACAAGCCCACTTATCCCTAACTTCTTGAAAAATGACCGTCGCTTCATGGTTTTATGTGTGGCATTACGAATTTAAATGTATCATCATCCTGAACGTCCCCAGATAAGGAAAGATCTGTGATTGTCAGATCTACGCTATCATCTAATACAATCACTTTGTGTGGCGTGTCTTCACCAAAAACACGTTTCCATGTATCCAATATCTGTCGCCTCTCGTACTGATTTAAAACACCAGCAAACCTGAATATGAACAACTTGGGATTGCTTACCAATTCAACTTCTTCACTCTCCAAGAGCTTCGGAATTGCCGGGATGGCTACTAAAGACTTTATAAAATCACTGCGCTTCATAAACTAGAACGTTTAATGCCTAAATATAGCGCGGTACAAAGGTATGGACCGCTAATATATGAAATTATTTTGATGTGTTCATTGCATAGTGTAATGCAAATTCAATCATAGCCTTAACGGCAGATTCTTGAAATCTATGATAATGGTCATCGATATAGTCTGTGTAGTGACATTCTGGATCTTCATCCCTGCAACATGCTATCTCATCATTCTGTAGCTGATTATACAGGATGTCTGCGGCTGTTTTTCTTAAGTCTACCATACTGCAATAATTATACTCAATACCATCACCACAAAAGCACCAATCAGGACCGCATAAAACCACCGGTCTTTGATCCCGAAATGGCTTCCTATGTCCGACTTTTGAATGTCTTCCAAGAATTGATCCCTGTTCTTCTCTGGTATCAATTCAAGCACCTCCTCATGTGTCATGCCACGGTGTATGCATTCTGAATAATATATCTTCCTGATGTCTGAAACTGTTAGTCCCATTTTACCTCGTTTGAAATTCTTTGTTGAATATAGCACTATACTTAAATACTATCTCGTGCCCACACTTGCACAGATTATTTAAATACTTCCCTTCCATAATACTCATTTATCAAATCCTTCATGCCATCGACAGACCACACAACCCCTGCCTTCCATCCTTCCCGCTCAAACCATCCAAGAACATATTTTTGATGATCCTGGAGTGATCCACCTTTGACCTTTAATTCTGCCACCAGACCGTTATATCCTTGCTCAGAATGCGCAATTATGAGATCCGGGATGCCAGCTACCACGCCCTGGGCTTTCCAAATGTTACCCATTGCCTTTGATTGCTGCCTTTGGTTAGGGACATGGAAAACCAGTGGACGAGCTGGAATCCTCAAACATAACTTGTAACAAGCTGACTGTAATGAGGATTCCTTGCCAGAATACTTATTCTTTTTACCGTAGTGTTTAAAATTGTACTCTATATCGTTCCACATGCCTAAAATGGTAAATCGTCTTTGCCTAATTCTTCTACCTCGACCGTATCGGGACGTTCCACGCGATTATTCCGATTTGGCTTTGGTGTATTACCGTGCAGTCCAATATCGGTCATTACAGAGGCTATTTTCGGTTTGAAGAAATTCAGGGCATCCGATTTGTCCCATAGAACATTTCCATTGATGCTCACTTGCTTCCACTCCGGTATTTCCTCTTTGCTGTATTTGGAACTCAGTAGGCTTTCGTTCCCTTCTGGACCTTGTGTTACTGCCATGAAGGGGTTCTCGTATTCCCACATCATTAGGACCACTTTTTTGCTGTAGTCGATGGCCTCCATCCTGCGATAAAAATTAAAGGCATGGGATGATGTGGCAGACATGGTAAGAATGAATGATTCATCACCATCCAGAAAGTGAATTTCCAGGCGGTCACCATACTGCTCATGCTTAGTAATTTCAATGCCGGTGATGTACCCTGAAAGGGTGTTGAAATGTAGCTCATATACTGCATCTCCTTTCTTGTTAATTCGCTTCACGGCATCGGGGTTTTCTTTCATGCATCTGCGGATGAACGCAGCACCATAAGTTTGGTAATAAATCTTCCGGGTATTTCTGTTTTCTGCACCCATTTTTATTGATTTTAAATTGATGAATAATCTGATTTTTTGACTGCCAATAAGGGTGTAGTAAGTGTAGTAGTAGTAAAAACCACTTTTCAAAAAACACATTAACAACCCTTTATTAACTATATATTATACTTGTATTATTTACTTACTACTTACTACAATATTATTCCACCTATTGATAATCAGCGAGTTACGATGTAGTAAGTGATTTTTTTTAGCTACTACATTGCTTACTACATACTACGTTTATCCGTTTGTAACCGTTTGTTGTCGGATAATAATGCCATGAAGCCTACTACACCTTAGAATGGTAGGTTCTCAACTTCTTCTCCATTTTCATTAAAATTTCGCTCTACCACATAGTATCCTTTCAATGGCATCCCATTGATTCTCTGCGTACCTCTTTCATACCCCAATTGCGTCAATTCCTGGCCCATTTTGACCGGCCAAATACGCATCGATGGATGCCTTTTTATGATCTTATCAGCGATCTCTGAGGCCGTCAAAAACTTGTCCGTTTTATCTCCCTTTTTAAAGTACTTTACAAGCATTTCCCGCTCACTATTCACCGCCTGGTAGTCCTCGGAAGAATCCTTCAAAAACTGATGCTGTTCAGAGGTTAATTTCCATCCAAAATCATCCTCTATGGCAAAATATTCTTGCACCAGCTGTGCCCATAAATCCTCCCTATTTACACTATCACCTACCTTAAAGTCTCGGGTCAATACCTCGACTGGTAATATCCTCCGGTTACCGGTATTATCATTCACAATGTCTGTATTGTTGGTAGACCCACATAAGACCGCGAGGCGGGTTAAATCTTTCGACACACGGCCGTAGGGCATCCTGACAGACAACACCTTCTTAGAGGCCATCGCCTTAAAATGGCGGGCATCTTTTTTGGATTTACCCCCAAACTCGTCATCCATAATGATGAGCTTCTGAGTCATCAGTATGTCGCTATCCTTGCCATGATCGAGTTTATCTTCAGCGTAGTATGGTCGCAACGCCTTTGGGAATAACCGTCTAAAAAATTCAGTCTTACCATTGTTCTGCGGACCCATAAAAACCAACACCAGCTCACTCGTATGGCCGTATGCGGAAGCCACCACAGAAAGCAACCACTTATGAATAAAAGGTGCCCATCGCTTATCTTTTAGCTCCAAATGCGATAAAAACACCTGCAATGGGTTACCTGGATAATCCCGAATCATTAAGGAATCCATGTACTCCGTGATGGGGTTGTACGACTGAATGAACTCATAATTAAATACCGTAGCATCAAAAATTTGCCTGGACACCTTCGTACCGGTTTCTCTGCGGCACTTCATCCACATACCATTCAGGGTAAAATCATCCACAGGCTCACCATATTGATCTTCTATTTTATTGGTCACCTGGTTCCATCGTAAAGCCTGAGCGACCACCCATTTTTCTACGGGTCCAACATCTTCATCATCCGGATCGGAAATATCTACCCCATAATCCCGGGCAATGGCAAAGAATGATTTAATTGTAGCCTGCTTCCGTTTGTACTTCTGCAGGATTAAGTTGTCATACTTCTTATTGGTATCATCCATCGAATAATCAGGATGAAACTGACTCACTCGATGAAAAAAGGACCGCCCATCTTCCCCAAAATGATGGGCGAGTCCATGACCTACCTTAACCCACGAATGATAGTCAGCAGTAATATCGACTTTTGCATTTTCGAGCTGCTGAACTATTTTCTCTACTGTCTTATGCAATCTCTTTTTCGGCTGTGTGGTGCTTTTCGGTTTAATAGTTTCTGTTTCCGGTTGTCGGTTCAGCGATTTACAAACCTCAATAATCTGTTCACGCTCTTCAGGGGTGATTTCATTAATGCTGAGAATCGATCCCTGCAGGAGTGTATACCGGTGGGAAGGATGTACCAGGAAGTACCCACCATTCGCGCGAGTTTCAATAATTGGTTTATTCCCCATTGCGGGCTTCGCCAGTACTTCATTCCTTCCAACCTTGTTGCATTTATAAATGACATGATACCCTCCGGATTTTGTCTCCTGTATGGTCGTTTTCCGTAATATGTCTGTGATTTTTTTTTCACGGACAGCGGTTCCAAATTCCTCCCATATGGAGCCTTTGGGATCATTCTTAATATCAAAGTCCAGGCATTCCACACCACCAGACACTTCCCCGGCAATGATCGCCACGTTGGGAGCATCAAGGAATGGCATAGAGGCTATATCATCCGGTTCTGGTCGCTGGTATTGGTATTCCTCCCAGGACTCTACCCAGGGCCTCGCATCGGTCCCACATGGGATAAATGAATATCCCGCATTCATAAATTGTTGTACCTGGATTGAGTTCAAAATAATCTGGTTTGTCGTACAAAATTCTTGAATCGTTCCTCACTATCATTAAAGTAGTCTTCGTCGATCTCGAACCCTACAAAGTCTAATCCTGCCTTATTTGCGGCTATACGTGAGGATCCCGAGCCTAAATGGGTGTCTAGTATCTTTTGTCCCGGATCTGCGTAGTTCTTGAAAATCCAGTCGTATAATGCTACTGGCTTTTGAGTTGGATGAATACGGATTTCTTTTTCTTTCATGTTTTCTTGTATCATCCCATTCCAGGTATATTCAAAAAATCTAACTGAATTATGAGTTGAACATATTGCTATTTCACCCTCACCAAAAGCAGTTCCGTTCTTTTGCCAAACGATCACACCGCCTGTGATTGAAAAATAATTACCACCCCAAATGATTCTATTCCTACTTACTCTATACAATTCGATAAAGTATTGATCCGATGGAGCAACATTCCAATCAGACTTTTTACTAAATCTTTTAGCTTTATTTGTCCTGCCATCAACAAGGTTGATGGCATCGTACTTTAAACCATAGGGAGGGTCCACTACCGCCAAATCAAAATACTTATCCGGGTAGTGTTTCATCCCTTCAATGCAATCAATCAGGTATACTTCGCTGACTGGCTGCTTGATGTCTACTAGGTCTATTACGTCACTGCATCTTATGCCATCAATCATAATTCCATCTCCATTAAATCCTTCAACATTTTTACTTCAAACACGGGTTGTCTTCCTAGGGTCAAATTTTTAAAGTGAATATTCCGGGCTTTTGATTCAAACATTCCCTCTATTTTGGAGATCTCGATATAGTGCTCTAATTTCTGCCCCATCTTCGAGTCTGTCTGATTTTTAAAATTATAGGTAGGTTCGGTTTCCCATCGCTTAGGGGACCAATTAAACAACATCACATCCTTTCCCAAGATCTGCTTGTATAGGTGTAGTTGCAATTCGGAGGCCGCATAAAATCCATTACGACCTGATTTAAAATCAATGATCACATCTTGCCGACCTTTACGCCATTTGATAGAACCCTGAAAATCCAGCGTCCCGGCAATACCCGAAGTGGGGGTAATATCTCGCTTCATCCATTGCTCAGTGGCATATACTTCTAATTCCCGATCGTAGGCGAATTGAGCGAAGGCCAGGAGGTCGTTTGTCAAATCTTTTATCCATTTATTTTCATCTGCATCGACACTATATGCATTTATGTAATTGCCTGTTGCAAGTTCTATATCAAGACGCTCCAGTGTTTTGTGTTCAAGGAATTGCTCAATCAATTCATGCATCAACGTTCCGTAATGTGCTGCCATCTTAGCCCTTCGATTCGCCTCAAACTCACCCAGTTCCTGTTTCCACTTGGTGAGGTATTTATTTTCCGGAAGGACCATCTTACAAAAAGAAGTGGCAGAGATATAGAACTTACCAGTCTCTGTATCGTAGTAGAATCTATTCTCCCCGTATTTATCGGTTCGTTTAAGCATGTATCAATATTATTTAGAAATAAAGATTGGGGCGAGTGAAAATGCGTGGTATTTTCCACACAAAAAAATAAGTTATCAATAACGATAATAATATCCTTCACGATATTCCAGAAAATCATAGTAGAGCAGGAGGTCCATTGCTTTATTGGCTTTAGGGTACCACTCTTGATTGCTCCAGAGGGATTTCCTGTATTTTTTAGCGAGCATGTCAAAAATCATTTGCGTGGTATATCGTATCCCCTTTTCAAACATTGCTGCAACAGGTTTCATTTTGTCGTACATAGGGTCTGGGATCTCTACCAGGTCGAATGTTGTAATAAACATTGATAGATTTTTTTGCTGTTGCTCAGTCATTTTTCAATCGAGTTTTCCCGTACAGTACGGGTATTAAAAGAATTATTATGATCGCTAGGGTCTTCACTTTCTTCTCAAATATTTCAACATGTATATCAAACCCTATATGTTTCAAATAGCAGAACCCAAAAAAGCAAATGACTGTGGTCATACCAACCTAATTGCCTGCCCTGCGAAATACAGGACGATTAAGAAAAGAATGTACACCCACCCGGGGCTATCCGTTATTTTGATTAGTGTCTTCATGCCTCTATCAATTCCATGTTATCAACATCTTTCAATAGGTCTAATAAGTCAGGCATGCATAAAGCGTCTATCACTTTATCTGAGAGATCAATTTCAAAATTAAAAGGCTTGCATTTTTGACCGAATGCATCGAAACTTCTGATGAAACCTCTTGCACTATCAGGCAGTTGAATCTCGGTATACATATTATAAGCAAGAAACATTTTTAATCTCCCTACGTTTGCATCTGGAAATATATCACGGACTGCAATTGCAATTGCACAATTTCTTGAATCGCATTTTGTGGCTGCATCAATATGATCTTTTCTTACTTCAATTTTTACTTTCATGATATTCATTATTTCACAAATTCTTTTTCGAGACTTACAATTGATTTCCATTCACTCTTTGCACCCATCGCATCATAGTAATCACTGGATTTAATTACTTTCTCTGCCGCCTCACATCTTTTCTTCCAGTAGGCAGACACTTTGCCAGCCCCATGGAGAACCGTCTCTATTTCTTCTCTGTGATATTCTATGTCTGGTAATCTTTTCATTGGATGGTGATTTTAAAAAACCGGACCAATTCGAACTCATAAACCGGTCCGGCTTCACTTAACTCAAAAACAATTGACTAATTTTTATTTTAGATTTATTCATAGGATATATCACGGGATCTGAAAGCCTTCCAAGCTCCATCAGTTGATCAAATACGTCCCATTGCTTTTCCCTTGGAAGTGCCTCTAGTCTCAGGAAAC
>JAUILM010000764.1 GCA_030432855.1 Bacteroidia bacterium | reverse complement strand
TAATATCCCTGTCAAACAGTCGGTTAAGATTATTTCCAGCCAGATCTTCCAGACGGGAGGCAACTCTCAGATAGTACGTTCCTGACTGCCATTTTTCATCAGGATGCAAATACACCCTGGATTCCTGATGAGAAATCTCAATGGATACAGAAATTTCATTCTCGGCCTGTAAAACACGGATACATTCCTGTAAAAGTGAATAATCCATCGGTTTTCCCAGGTCTATTATGAGAGGATCCTTACTATCAAGTTGAGGAATATCGAGAGACCAGTTTGAAACAGAGGGTCGATGTCGCTCAACTTCATCTACATAGAATGTCTTTGAGGCCCCTCTCACCAGACTTCTTCCCAACCGATCCCTCCATTCACCACTGACATGCACTGTATATTGCTGACCCTCGGCGAGAGGTGTCCCCCATAAAGCATTCGGAGCCAGGTCTCGCTTGATCCGACCTGGATCCAACCAGAGGGTAAGTCGAGTATGTGTGCTGTCCCAAAGCTCTGGCTGTAATGGTAAGAAGACTTGCGTCAAGGTATCGGCACCCGATGTCACCCGCATGTACTTTTCTGAATACCCCTCTCCCATGGGCTCTGAAAATTCAAGATAGATCTTCAGAAGATTTTCAGGTAGAGTATCCGCTGAAGGATATATACCTTTAATATACGCTGTGGGGATGCTCTCCGGCACCTCGAACGTTACCAAATGCTGATCCTTGAGGTAGACGTCATATTGCAGACCGGGTGTGAAAGGTACCATCGGTGTAAATGAAAAGCCCGTTTCTTCGATTTGCACACCACCAAAGATTGGATGGTCTGATCCCCGCAATTTTATAGAGACCTGGGATTTATCAACCTCCTCCTGATATTCAATTTGGACCGCAGTGGGCTGATCTCCTTGATTATTAATGAAAGAAGTCACCTGCCCGGAGAGTGGACAGGCGAAAAAAAGAAGACCAGAAATGCATAGCTGGTATACCAGGATGCGAACTACAACCATCGGTTTGCAGTCCCTGTATAGAGATCTAAGTCTCCATTAGATTTTCTCTGTAGCATGACAAAGCGTTCATCGTCCAGCTTGTCTAATTGAAGGACATTTACCAGGGGAAGCGAAATAAATTCCACTCCGGCTGTACCGCTATTCTCCTCTACTTTCTCCGTCAATTTGGATGAGTAAGCTTCTATGGCATCGTAGCTAATTTTCATGAGGGCACGGCTGGTGTTTGCCATCAGGAGGTAGGATTTACCATCCCTTTCCATACTGATAATATCAAGTGGTGTATTTCTATTTCCTAACTCAGCAATAGTGCGACCCACCACATGCTCACTGTCTTTTAGCATGGTCATTGGAAAGACCACCAGGGGTGTACACGTATAACTGGCCACTATTTGTGGCTCACCATTCAGATACGTAGCGGTAAAAGTCTTGATGGGGGAATGCGTTTCAAACTGGCCATGAGCGGCATGCCAGATTTCCAGCGTGGCTACGTCCTGATCATCTTCAAATGGATATGTCATGCTATAGAGGGCGGAACTGAATTCTTTATTCGAAAGACCACTGACCAAAACCTTTCCATCAAAGTAGTTCAGATCACTTATAGACCATCCTCTTAAGGGGCGTCCTCTACGATCTTCTGCATCTGCTGATACTGCATACGTCAACTCAGAAACAGTGTAATTGAGATTTGTAAGATCGAGTTTATTCATCTCGCCCTCATCGAAAGTGATAATGACCGGTGTACCATCTACAAAGTGTACACCCAGGTACACTTTTTTTGAAAGCGGGTTAATCGCCATATCCTGTATCGTGATATTCTCAACAGTGGTACCCAGTGCTTCAGCAATCTTTTTATCGACCTGCGTGATGTCAACATCTTCTGCGTCACCCTTCATTTCGGTATCTCCCGTCTCAATAGCGAAAATCTGAGCATTCTCGGAGTCCCCGATAAATAAAATGCCATCCGGTCCAAAAGTGAGTGCATTGACTGATTTGATATTTGGGGAGCCAAAAGTATTGGGAGCAGGTGCAGCATTCATTGCGGTGACAATTGCACAACAAAGAAGTGCCATCAACAGAGTACGTTGTCTCATAGTACAGGATTTAACGTGATGAAAAACAATTAGAAAGAAGGATCACACACAACCTTAATATAATAAATCGACCTGACATTTGCTTAACCAGTAAGATATCAGCAGCTTTTTAACGTGATTATGCTAAATCTTTCGAGCATTTTTGAGACTGGTGTTATTTCCAGAACTTCCAGTCGCTGTTCTTCCAGCATCAAGCTGATGATCGTATCAATCTCGGCATCCTCTGACAAGATCATAAATATCCGGGCGTCTTCTTTCATTCTGGATGGAAGTTGAACGGCAAGTCTCCTAAAATACTCCAGTTCTTTCCCGGCATAGAAGGCTTTCTCCTGGTCATTTGCTGGTGCTTTTCGGTAAAAAGGTGGATTAATAAAAATGTAATCGAAGGTTATGTCCCCAAATGCCGCAAACAAGTCAGATTGCACGATAGAGATCGGTAACCCAAGATTCTTACTATTAAAATGCAGTCCTTCAATAGCCCGGGGATTTATATCACTGGCGTTTACCTGCGCTCCCCGTTTTGCCATTGAAAACGAAAGCATACCGGATCCGGCACCTAGCTCCAATACTACTTTCTCCTCCAGGTTGAGTTGCTTCGAAAAGTCAATCAGAATCTCTGTTGAGAGATAGTACTTCGGATGGAAGACCGAAGGATAGACCAGTAGAGATATCCCGTCATACGTTGCCGTCGTTATCTTTTGCGATCTGCTTTGGGTCCAGGCTTTTAATGCCGGAAAGAGCAATCTTTTGACAGAATTTCTGATTTTTCGTCGAAGCATATGATCAGAATCCTTCGATTTCAGGTTGTCGATATCGCAACCAGTACTTTTGCAGGAACTTGATTTCGTAGGGATATCGGAAGATATTTAAACGATATCGGGGAGCTGAAATCATTCGTATTATGCGTTTCTTAAAGCGCGTAAGTTTCACATCAGATGCCGTAGGATAATATCCATTTAACACGGTTTCAAACCCTTGTATTCGATCAACCATTTCAGCAGTGAGCCAGGGAGTCAGGGGATTTTTACGGAGGTCAAAATTAAGCCAGGCAGGTTGCAACCAGTCTTCCAATCGAGTGGGGAAAGCAAAACCCGCATCCTGAATACGCTGATAAAGCTCGGATCCTTCGGTGGGTACGGGGCTATATAGATATATAATGAT
>JAUILM010000763.1 GCA_030432855.1 Bacteroidia bacterium | reverse complement strand
AGTGACCTGTTCTTTATTTGAAATGTCGCAGTGGCAGTAGATGGCATCCACGCCCATTGACTTAATTTTGTCTTCTGCTATTTTTCCTTTTTCATCATTTATATCAATGATGACAATATTGTAGCCATTACTTGCAAATTTTTCGGCGGCGGCGAGTCCTAGGCCTGAAGCACCTCCACTGACGATCATTACTGGGTTGCTCATTTTATTTTGTTTAGTTGTTATTTGTTTAATTCAGCCTTATTAATTTAATCCGGCTGGCTTGGTCGCGACTTTAATAGCTCCATCTTTTCTGTTTTCGAAGGTATCGAGTGCCTCGGCAAAATCTGCCAGCGCAAATCGGTGTGTCATCAATGGGGACAAGTCAATCCGATTATTCACCAGGAGGTCAATGGTCTCCGGGGCCGTATTAGGATTAGCCCGGTTTCCAACCAACTCCACTTCATCCAGTACCATCCTTTTTATAGGTAGTTTTGGTGATTCGTGTGGGATACCAATCATGGAAACTACTCCACCTTTTGCGGCCAGTAAACAGGATTGATGAATGGCATCGGGAGTACCTGCACATTCAAGCACAGCAGGTACTCCTCTGCCATTGGTCAACTGTTTTACTACTTCTACTACATTGGCAGACCGATAGTTGACAGGTATGGCTCCCAGGGTTTCAGCCCTGGCTAACCTGTCACCACTGCCTACAGCTATAATTCTTCCGGCTCCCAGTGCTTTTGCGCAAAGTATGGCCATCAATCCCTGGGGACCGGTTCCCATGATGAGCACATCATCACCGGGTTCGAACCGGGATCGTTTGACAGTGTATAGTGCAATACTCAGTGGATCTACACATGCTGCATATTCCAAAGACATACTATCAGGTACCCGATAAATACTTTTTATGGAAGTCCGCATATATTCTGCATAAGCACCAGGCGTATAGTGGCCGTATTGGCGATGTCCTCTTTCCTCGTGCCCATAATTGAGACAAATATTATATCGTCCTCGTGCACAATTTTTACAGTATCCGCAGCCACAGTGTGATATGCCGCATACTCTTGTGCCTTCCTGCCAACCCAGATTTTCTGCTTTTTTTCCACTTTTTATAATGGTACCCGACCACTCATGTCCGGGTATGAAGGGGAATCCTGTCGGCCAAAATCCGGGAAAATCTCCATTAATAATATGTGGATCTGTTCCACAAATAAAGGTGGTGTCCACTTTACAGATTACTTCATCTGTATCCGGTGAGGGTACAGGGACCTCTTCAATTTGAAAGTCTCTGACCCCATGCAGCACCAAAGCCTGCATTGTATTAGGAATTTCTGTAGCCATTTTTTATTTCTTTTCAGGAACTATGGCCACTCCCCTAAATGGAGAACCCGATCCTCCTTTTATTTTAAGTGGAAGTCCAACAAACCAAAATTCATGACTGGGGATTAAATCCACCTGGGCCAGGTTTTCGATATTTAGTATTTCGCGCTCACGACATACAATGTGTGCCGGTTGTTCCTTGACTACGGCTACTTCCTCATAACTGTCGATACTGGGAGCATCAGCACCCACGATCACTGCACCCAGGTCATTCAGATATTCCATAGCAGTTCGCTCTACCCCGGGATAATTCTTAATGTATTCGTAAGGATCTTTCCATTTTTTGTACCACCCGGTATAGTAGAGGACTACTGACTGTTCTTTGATGGTTACCCCTGTTTTCTCAATGGCCTCTTCGATATCGTCTCGCGTGATATAGCTGCGAGGGTCTTTGTGCGAAAAGTCAAACCATACTCCCGGGGCCATAAACCATTCCAGGGGTAATTCATTAATAGCGCGGGCATCAGGCTCATCCACCACATGATTGATTGCATCTACATGTGTGTTTGAATGATCACACATGGTAAATCCCACTACTTTATATGAATAGGGAGGTTTGGTAAGTCCGATTTTCTGTACCTCTTCATGCGAAAGATGATCCCAAATCAAAGTGCGTTGGTGTCCTATGAAAGTGGGGTCTTCCGTACTTATCGTGTGACTGAGATCAGTCACTGTGCAGTCCATGCCCATGAAATTCATCTTTGTTTGGAGACGAAAGGGAGGGCAGAAAGCTTTTTTCATGTATTTCTAATTAATTCGCTTAAATAATTTTACATAGCACCGTCCCAGGTGCCAATGTCTTTTCTCTTTAATTCATTTTCATCAAACCATCGAGTGGTTACTGCCTTGGTTTCGGTATAGAATCGTACGCCATCTTTACCCATCACGTGCAGATCACCAAAGAAGGAGTTCTTATGGCCCGTAAATGGGAAAATACTGATGGGAACCGGGATACCTACATTAATACCGACCATACCAGCATCGGTCCTCTTCGCAAATTCACGGCTGTAATAGCCATTTTGTGTAAAAATGATGGATCCATTAGCAAACGGATTGCCATTCATGATGGATAGTCCTTCTTCAAAATCTTTTACACGTTTGATACTGAGGACGGGACCAAAAATTTCTTCATCGCCAATGGACATGCCAGGCTTTACGTGATCAAAAATGGTCGGTCCCAGAAAAAATCCATTTTCATGGCCAGCTACCCTGTGACCTCGTCCATCCAAAATTAATTTAGCACCCTGCTCCAGTCCTTTTTCGATCCAACCTGTCACTTTCTCGTAGTGAGCAGCCGTAATCAGTGGACCTAATTGGGAGCTTTTTTCATACCCTGGACCTACATTGAGCTCCTGTGCAAATTGTTTGATCAGATCGACCAATTGATCAGCAATGGAGTCCTGGGCTACGACAACGGGCAATGCCATACAACGCTCTCCGGCACATCCATAAGTGGCATTAATAATACCACGAGCGGTACGTTCAAGAGGTGCATCTTCCAGGACCAATGCATGATTTTTAGCCTGACAAAGCGCCTGTACACGTTTCCCATGAGTGGCTGCCTCCTTGTAAATATAACGGCCGACTGCAGTGGACCCGATAAAGGATACTCCTTTGACATATGGGTGCTCCAGTAGTGGCGCAGCTTCATCATTTTCACAGGTGATTATGTTCACCACACCCTTTGGTAGACCTGCTTCATAGAGTAGCTCCAGCATGCGGAGGGACGTCAAGGGGGTAATATTCGAAGCTTTGAGGACCAGGGTGTTGCCGGTGGCAATGCACAGGGGCATCAACCATCCCATAGGAATCATAGCAGGGAAATTAAAAGGTGCGATGCCCACATATACACCTAGAGACTCACGATATAAAATGGTATCAAAACCACTGG
>JAUILM010000762.1 GCA_030432855.1 Bacteroidia bacterium | reverse complement strand
AAAATGGTGTCGATAGTATCACTGCTGCAAAACTGGGAACGGGTGAGGTCGCTCTCCCGATTATTGCATCTACAGCTACCACCCTCGCTGCTTTTGTACCCCTGGCATTTTGGCCGGGACTAATGGGTGAGTTTATGAAGTACTTACCCATAACGCTCATTATCGTTTTGACATCGTCACTTCTTGTGGCCCTGGTCATCAATCCCGTGTTTACCAGCCGATTTATGAAAGTAGATGAAAAGGCAGATGACGCAAAAGTGAGAGCCAGGAAACGCCGAAATGTTTTAATTGGTTCTGCCATTTTCTTTGCCATTTCCGTACTGGGACATTTTACCAATGTGTTGTGGATCAGGCATCTCTTTGGGATAATAACGGTTGTGAGTCTGGTCAACTTTTTTATTCTCCGACCGGCGGCTTTCGGATTTCAAAATCGATTTTTACCGGTTCTGGAAAATGCATATGACAAGTTTATTCGGGGAGCACTTAGAAAATATAATCCATACTTTGTATTTGGAGGTACGATCTTAATGATGATTGGGGCCATTGGACTATTGGCTGCCAATCAACCTAAAGTGGAGTTCTTTCCGGCGCCGGAACCCTTCTATGTGAATGTTTTTGTGGAATTACCCATGGGTAAAGATATTGAAGCTACCAATGACCTTGTACTTGACATTGAGCAAAATATCACACGAACCATTGACCCCTACAAACATATTGTCGAGGAGGTCCTTACACAAATAGGCGAGAATACTAGCGACCCTAACAGTCCTCCAGAACCTGGAGTGACTCCACATAAGGCCAGGATTACCGTTTCCTTTGTACCAACACAACAACGGGGAGGAATTTCCACTGCGATGATCATGGAAGAAATCAGGGAAAATCTTAAGGGATACCCGGGCGTGCGAATTATTGTCGACCGGAATGCAGCCGGGCCGCCTACTGGCAAACCTATTAACTTAGAATTAAGGGGTGAAGAGATTGAAGACCTGGCCATTCTCTCTGAGGAGGTTATTAATTTTCTCAATAATGAAAATATTCCCGGTATCGAGGAATTGAAAGCAGATGTGGAAATTGGCAAACCTGAACTATTAATTAATATAGATCGTGAGGCCGCCCGTCGCTATGAGGTCTCCACATTTGCTGTGGCGAATGCAGTACGTACTGCCATCTTTGGGAAAGAGGTTTCTAAATTTAAGGAAGGTGAAGATGAGTATCCTATCACCATCCGTCTCGACGAAAAATACCGAAATAATATTACCGATATTTTAAGTCAAAAAATCACTTTTAGAAATCCTGCCAATGGGCAGATTGTACAGGTTCCGATTTCGGCTATTGCATCGATTAAATACACTAGTACCTATAGCTCGATAAAGCGGAAGAGCCAGGAGCGGATGATCACCATTTACTCTAATGTACTGGAAGGCTACAATGCCAATGAAATTGTGGCAGAATTAAGATTACTGATGGCAGACTATGATCTACCTGCCGGAATCACGTATGAATTTACGGGTCAGCAAGAACAGCAGGCAGAAGATATGGAGTTTCTCAGCACAGCATTTTTACTGGCAATTTTTGGAATCTTCTTTATCATCGTTGCACAGTTTAATTCTGTAGTATCACCATTCATCATTATCCTGTCCGTGCTATTTAGTACGATTGGAGTATTTCTTGGATACGCATTTAGCGGGAAGGACATCGTAGTTGTTTTTACAGGGGTGGGAATTATCTCACTGGCGGGTGTCGTGGTAAACAATGCCATTGTACTGATCGATTACATTAATTTGTTGATAAAGAGGAAACTGGAAGAACAAAACCTGGACACCATGTATGCACTGACCAAGACAGAGATCATGGAAGCCATCATCGAGGGAGGGGCTACTCGACTTCGACCGGTGCTACTCACAGCCATTACCACGGTACTAGGTCTTGTCCCATTGGCTATTGGTTTTAATTTCAATTTCTTTACCTTGATTTCAGAATGGGATCCTCATTTATTTATAGGAGGTGACAATACTGCGATGTGGGGACCCATGGCCTGGACGATTATTTACGGTCTCGGATTTGCCACATTTCTGACACTCATTGTGGTTCCCACGATGTTTTGGATGGCTTACCGGGCAAACTATAAAATACGTAACTGGAGAGGTGCCTTACCCACTAACCAGATAGAGACACAAGCCAGTTAAAGATTGAATCTTTTATGGAAGAAAAATTGAAAGACTTACGACTGGATTATGGGAGAGATCGTTTGGAAATTTCTGATTTACAAACGGATCCCATAATTCAGTTTAAGGATTGGCTTGAGCTGGCTCTTCATACAGAGGGTGAGATCGAGCCCAATGCAATGGTTCTTTCCACCGTAGATGCGGATGGTCTGCCTTCTTCACGGGTGGTACTTTTAAAGGACATCATAGACGGACATCTGGTATTCTACACCAACTACCTCAGCAAGAAGGGGCATGACATTGCGGAGACAGGTCATGTTTCAGTTGTTTTTTGGTGGCGACTTCTCCAAAGACAGGTGCGGGTGCAAGGAATAGCTAAAAAGCTGGATACGAAATATGCTGACATTTATTTTAATACCCGACCTATCGGTAGTCGAATTGGAGCCATTGTGTCTCCCCAGAGTCAGGTTATTGAAAGTAGAGATCTACTGGATGAAGCCGTAAGAAGAGAAGAAGAAAAAGTAGAGGCAGGTACCATGCCGAAGCGTCCGGACCACTGGGGAGGCTACCAGATCGAGCCAAAATGTTTTGAATTTTGGCAGGGACGTAGTAGTCGATTGCATGACAGATTTAGATATACCCGTGAGAGTGGACACTGGTCTATAGTGCGTCTGGCTCCCTAGTTAAATGGACCGGTCAGCAATCAGCCTTCCATAGATATAAAAGGCATCGCCTCACCACCTAACACATAGGATGGCATCTTACCGGTGTTTCCAACTGGCATTCTCAAGCGGCGAGCGGTGATGATTCTATTGAATCTGCGAACGATGTTTTGGATTATATTTTTCATTTTTCTGTAGGTTTTGTCTTTAAGAGATTACTTCACCACCAAATCCATAAATGAGTCTCAAAGTTCGTATCAAATGTTACTATATATTTAATATTGATGAGCCAACTCCGAAAAGGTAGTCAAATCAAAACATGGCCCTTTTGCCGATCTTTCCATTTTTCTCAATTCGCTGATACTCAGGCATCACCGAATCTCGAAAAAGTGCAAATCTCATTCAAAATGCCTCATTTTGTGAAATTGATA
>JAUILM010000027.1 GCA_030432855.1 Bacteroidia bacterium | reverse complement strand
TCTTTACTAATCCCAAATGTCGTTCGTTGCCTTCATGATTCATACGAAGGTGCAGCAAATCTGATGACAGGTCTGAAATCTGAATGAGGATAGTTTCCGCTGAAGGATCTTTTACTTCGAGCTCCAATAGGGATCCGGAGATCGAATATGCTCCGGATAACCGCTCTCTACTTGTCTTCACATAGGTGAACGATCCATCAGGCTCAAAATGCAAACGAAGGTTAGAAAGATCCATCTCCAGTGTGTCTCCCGCTTCGATCACTTGTTGTCCAATCCAGGTACCTTGCAGATCTTCCTGATCAATAGAGTGGCAGGCATTGCAGAGCAACATTAGAATCGCCAAAGCACTGCTCAAGATTAGGTATTTCATGGTGTGCTTTTTGGTGCTAGCCATGTAGGAACGGTGCAATGATTATGAATGTGACCGCACCGGCAATAAAGCCCAGGAATGCCAAAAAAGAGATCTT
Organism: Bacteroidia bacterium; assembly: GCA_030432855.1. Taxonomy (GTDB): domain Bacteria; phylum Bacteroidota; class Bacteroidia; order Chitinophagales; family Saprospiraceae; genus JABDMH01. The sequence continues at coordinate 17,480 of JAUILM010000027.1, read as the reverse complement.
CTTCAGGTACCAGATAAAGTCGATACGTTCCATCCCCATCGCGGCTACACCAGCAGCCGATCCAATGATCAGCATGCTTCCACCTGTACCCGCTGAGTAGGCTATGAAATGCCAAAGTTCCGAATCCATTGGCTCCGTATACATACCCATAGATGCAGCTACGAGCGGTACATTGTCAATGATGGCAGATAGGAAGCCAAGGATGATGATCACAATATTTTGATTGGGGACTACTTCTGCCAGACTCTCCGCAAGATATCGTAAGAGTCCTACCTGGTGTCCTCCATGCCCCATCACTGCTACGGATTCCAGCCCTGCTACAGCCACCAGAATACCCAGGAAGAATAGGATACTACTCATTTCGATTCGGGACAGAGCAGTATGTGCACTGTAGAGATGCTTACGTTCCTCGGTGAAATCCTCCTCAGGATGAATATATTCTGAGACAAGCCAAACTACCCCCATGGCCAGCATCATACCCACGTACGGTGGGAGATGTGTAATGGACTTAAATATGGGAACGAAAATGAGCCCTCCGACACCTACAAATAACATAATCCGACTACTCAGTAGCTTACTATCTTCTTCTTTTTCCATAGCATCATCGGTCATAGTAATATTGCCCTGAAAGACTTTGTAGGTCGAGGCTACCAATACAGGCACTACTAAGCATACTACAGACGGTAGCACCAGATTTTCGATAAGTCCTAAAGTGGATACACGCTTTCCAATCCAGAGCATGGTTGTGGTGACATCACCAATAGGTGACCAGGCACCACCGGCATTAGCTCCGATGACGGCCATACTGACAAACCACAATCGTTCTTTCTTGTCAGGAATCAATCTTCTTAGCAAAGAGACCAGCACGATAGTAGATGCAAGATTGTCCAGTGTGGCGGACAAAAAGAAAGAAAGAATGGCCAATAGCCACAACATCTTTCTTTTGTTGGTAGTCTTAATTCTATTAGTGATCACAGCGAATCCTCTATGCAGATCAATGAGCTCTACGATCGTCATAGCACCAATCAGGAAGAACAGGATCTCAGCAACCTTACCAATGTGGTGAAGGAGTACTTCCTCCATATGACCCGGTTGATGGTCGGCACCTACCAGATCCAGATGACCCAATGATATAAAAGCCCAAATGGCTGCACCCATGATAAGTGCGGGTACTGTCTTGTCTAGTTTTAATGGATGCTCAAAGACAATGGCAAGATAACCCAGTATAAAACAGATAATTACAGTGGTAAGCATTCAGTAACGGTTGAAGTTATTTTCCTAATTGTTTTCTTTTAGTGAAATGGGGATTGTTCCTTTCTAACACGGCGCTCTTGAAAAATTGCGAGCAGATGCTGGATCAAAAAGGGGAACTCAAGATAGAAATTTGTGGGATAACCTCGTATGAGAATTATCCTTTTGAAGGGAGATCACTTTACAAAATGTAAATATTAATATTGGGGAAACATGAAAGAATCAATGGAGTGAAAATGTCTAAGAGCGAATAGAGCGAAAGGGAAGAAGTGAATAATATGTACTTTTGTGCCGGTTAATTTCAAGACGCGTTGCATGGTATTATTGGGTGGTGTAGACTTAGGCGATTTCCCATTGTTACTGGCTCCCATGGAGGATGTCAGTGATCCGCCGTTTCGGGCGCTTTGTAAGGCACAGGGTTGTGACATGATGTATACCGAGTTTATCTCGGTGGAGGGCTTGATCAGGGATGCTGCCAAATCGGTTCAGAAGCTTGATATTTACGAACAGGAGCGGCCGATAGGTGTGCAGATTTTTGGTGCAGAATTGGATTCTATGCGACGTGCAGCCGAGATCGTCGAAGAAGCACAGCCTGAAGTGTTGGACATTAACTTTGGATGTCCGGTAAAGAAAGTGGTTTGTAAGATGGCAGGCGCCGGAATTTTACAGGATATCGATCGAATGGTGGAGCTCACCGAGGCTATTGTGAAAAGTACCTCACTGCCGGTTACAGTGAAGACTCGCCTGGGCTGGGATGACCGCTCCAAGTATATTGAGGAGGTGGCGGAGCGATTGCAGGATGTCGGAATTAAGGCGCTGTCTATTCATGGTCGCACACGTAAGCAAATGTACAAGGGTGAGGCTGACTGGACACTGATAGGTAAGATCAAGGAAAATCCAAGAATACATATTCCCATTTTTGGTAACGGAGATATTGACTCTCCGGAAAAAGCGGTAGAATACAAACAGCGATATGGTGTGGATGGTATCATGATCGGTCGGGCCACCATTGGAAATCCCTGGGTTTTCAGAGAAATCAAACACTATGTCAGGACTGGTGAACATCTGGCTCCACCCACCCTTCAAGAAAGAGTGGAGGCCGTCAAGAAGCACCTGCTGGACTCTGTAGCCTGGAAGGGACATAAATTGGGTGTTTTAGAAATGCGTCGTCATTACACTAATTATTTCCGGGGTATGCCAGGCATCAAACAATACCGGGGCCGACTGGTCCAGGAGATGGAAGTGGCTACATTACTTGACATAATCGATGAAATTGCAGACCGATATGCTGGTAGCTACCATGCAGAAGTGGTAAATTAGATCTATGATCTTTGCGATAACCCGGGAGGACCAGGAAGTTTTTAATCTCATTAGAATGGCTGCATCCAGGATGGGTGTGCAAGCCTACGTGGTCGGTGGCTATGTGCGTGATCGACTCCTGGCACGTGAATCGAAGGATCTGGACATTGTATGTTTGGGTAGTGGTATCGATTTGGCGCGAGAGGTCGCCGGGCATTTGCGTCCGATTCCCCGTGTGACCGTCTATAAGCGTTTTGGTACGGCCATGCTACGCCACGGTGATCGAGAAATTGAGTTTGTGGGTGCCCGAAAGGAATCCTATCGACCCGACAGCCGAAAACCAACTGTGGAATCGGGCTCATTGGAAGATGACCAAAACCGCAGGGACTTCACCATAAACGCACTGGCGGTCAGTCTGAATGATGGATCGTACGGTGAAATTATTGACCCCTTCCATGGGCTTCAACATTTGGAAGAAAAACTACTCAAGACACCACTGGAACCTGGGAGGACGTTTAGTGACGACCCCCTGCGAATGATGCGTGCAATCCGATTTAGTACACAACTGCATTTTAAGATCGATGAGGAAACCCTCGCCGCAATATCGTTGTATCGAAACCGCATCAATATAGTGTCGCAGGAAAGAATCACGGTGGAATTGACAAAGATTCTGCAGTCAGATAAGCCCTCCATAGGACTCAAACTTTTATTTAAAACAGGGCTGCTCACATTAATTTTTCCTCAGCTAGCTGCTCTGCAAGGTGTGGAAGTGATCAATGGTATTGGACATAAAGACAACTTTTATCATACCCTGCAAGTATTGGACAATGTAGCTTGTAAGTCTCGCAATCTGTGGTTGCGCTGGGCCGCATTACTACACGATATCGCCAAGCCTCCTACCAAACGATTTGATGATCAGGCGGGATGGACCTTCCACGGTCATGAAGCACTCGGCGCTGCGATGGTCCCTCGTATTTTTAGGAAAATGCGGCTTCCTCTGGACCATAAGATGAAGTACGTCCAAAAACTGGTGCGCTTACATTTAAGACCGATCAGTCTAAGCAAAGAAGATATCACCGATTCTGCTATTCGTCGATTGTTGTTTGAGGCGGGTGAGGATATTGATGACCTCATGCTCCTCTGCGAGGCTGATATCACATCCAAAAATCCCCAGCGGGTAAAACGGTACTTGGAAAACTACCAGCTGGTGCGTGAGAAAATGAAAGAAGTGGAGGAGAAGGACCACTTACGCAACTGGCAACCTCCGATTTCAGGTGATATGATCATGAAAACCTTTGGTATTGGACCTTCCCGGGCAGTAGGTGAAATTAAAACAGCCATCCGCGAAGCCATTTTAGACGGAGCCATTCCCAACGATTTTGATGCAGCCTATGCCTTCATGCTTGAAGAGGCCGGTAAGCTCAATCTTTCACCAAAAAATGTAAGCAGTGATAAGTAATTACTGTGCTCCGGGCATTTCCGATTAGCAATTTTGTAATTTTTGGGAAAACTAGTCATTATGAATCGTATAGTTGCCGGAGGGTTATGCAGTCTATTTCTTGCAGGCTCCTTCCTTGCCTTTCGTTCCGCGAGCCAGAGGGATAACGGAACAAAGAATCCCGCCTCCTTAACTGTCCACGCGGATCACATTCTTTCAAAAATTAAAAACCATCTTACTTGTGAGTGGGCGGATGAGACAGTGGATACATACAAGAGCGGATCCGGCGATACCGAGGTGACGGGAATAGCCACGACATTTCTGGCTACTTTTGATGTCATTAAGAGGGCAGAACAAGCAGGTCTCAATATGATTATCACCCATGAACCCACGTATTATAATCACTTTGACGCGTCCGAATTTTTTGAAGGTGATGATGTATTCGAAGAGAAGAGAACTTTCCTTGAAGAGCATGACATGGTGGTACTTCGTTTTCATGACCACTGGCATCGGACGAGCCCGGATGGTATCCAGGTTGGGATGGTCAATCGCCTGGGGTGGAAGACTTATCAAAGTGAGGATCATCCCATGGTATTCAAAATGCCTTCGCAAACGGTAGAAGAACTGGCTAAAGCACTCCGGGATAAATTTCAGACTTCAGCCATTAGCGTAGTAGGCGATCCCAATATGGAAGTATCAGAAATTGGATTTTCAATGGGCGCTCCGGGAAGTCAGGCACAGATACGCATGCTGCGAAGAGATGACGTAGAAGCGCTAATCATAGGGGAGACGCATCAATGGGAAACGGTCGAATATGTACGCGATGCGGTATCTCAAGGCAAAACAAAGGCTTTAATCCTCCTGGGGCATGCAAACTCAGAAGAGGCAGGTATGGAATACTGTGCTGAATGGCTCAAGACTTTTATTGATGAGGTTCCCGTGCAGTTTGTAGAAGCGGGCGATCCTCTGTGGGCACCTGAGTAGTATGGATAATGCACCCGCAATCGAGATACAAGATCTCACGGTATCATTTTCGACAAAAGGCATCATTCAACAGGCATTGAAAAATGTTTCGCTGACGGTACCACCTACCTCGTCTTTTGTCATTGTAGGCGAGACCGGGTCCGGTAAATCCACACTGGTGAAGGCGATGCTTGGTCTGTTGCCAGATCATGCTCAGGTGTCAGGAGGCCAGGTTATTTTGAATGGTGAATCATTGCCCGTGAGAGATAGTCCTCGATGGTCCAGGTATCGGGGTCGTGTCGTGGCGGTGATTTTGCAAAATCCCGGTCTTGCGCTGAATCCTACCCGGACCTGTGGTGCACAGATAGCTGAAGTGTTCCGCTATGTACTGGGACAATCAAAATTCCAGGCGTCGGAAAGTACTCGTAACCTGGTGAATAAAGTGGGATTCGAGGAAGTGGATCGGATCTTGAAATCTTTCCCGCATCAGCTATCGGGTGGGCAGCAGCAGCGGATCTGTATCGCTATGGCTTTGGCGGCGGGATGTCAGGTGCTGATCGCTGACGAGCCCACCTCGGCTCTGGATTCTTTGCTGAAAGCTGAATTGTTATCCCTCCTCAAGGACCTCCAAAATTCCGAGGGGTTTACATTAGTATTGGTGACGCACGATCTGAAACTTGCTATGGCCATATCTCCGGAATGGCATGTGATGTATCAGGGCGAGCTGGTGTATAGTGGTCGAATTGATGATGAAAGTAGCCAACATCCCTATGTCCAAAGTCTGAAACGAAGTTTTGAACTGTTATCGGGTGCAATGGAATCCAGGGAGGTGATTCAATCCGCTCTCTTCCACTTGGAAAATGTCTCATTTCAATATGCACAGGGTGCAGAAGTGCTCAAGGATATCCACCTTGATTTGACGCAGGGGCAAAGAATCGGACTGCTTGGCGCATCGGGAGCTGGAAAATCAACATTAGCAAAAATCCTGGCCGGCCTGGAAACAGGGTATATGGGAAGGGCACAGTACCTGAAGGAGGAAATCCGCACCCGGGTGCAGCGAGATCATCGAAAGTATTTTGCCCGTGTGCAGTATCTCCTGCAGGATAGTGCTACGGCCTTACCTCCTCATCTGTCAGTCCGGGCAATTTTGTCGGACACCCTTCGGGCATTTTCAAAACACTCCATATCAGATACCCAGTCAAGCAGTTTGGAACTGCTACGGCAGGTACAGTTAGGCGCAGAGTTTTTAGATAAAAAGAGAAACGAGATGTCAGGAGGTGAAAAGCAACGAGTGGCAATTGCCAGAGCCCTCGCGGTCAAACCCGAAGTCCTGATCCTTGATGAGTCACTCAGTGCACTGGACAAATCTGTTCAGCTGAAAATGGTCGAATTATTAGGAGAAATCCAGGATTCACTAGGCCTCACCCTCATTATGGTGGCGCACGACGTAGCACTCTTGACGTATTTCTGTGACTACCTGGTCGTCCTCCGAGAAGGGCGGATTGAGGCTAAAGGAAGCGTAAAAGACTTGATGAAACTGGGGGCAGATACGTATGTGGGAAGGCTTCTTGAAATAAATCTTTAAATATTTTAGACGTATGTGCAACCAAATAGCCACAACTTACGTCTACTAGCATAGAAGATCTTTAGTGATATTTTAAGATTAATTAACGATTCATTAGAGATTTTTCTAATACTTTAGCAACATCAAACTAAGCCACAATGAAAAAATCATTCAGGATTTCAGCGGTCATATTGCTTTTCGCAATGTCTTTAGTTTGTTTCTTGTACCTGAACTATTGCACAGGTTCTGCACTTGATAGTGGTATTTCAGCATCGGGCTCCGAACTGACAGATGTTCGAATTTCTAAATTCATCTTCGAGTCATTGAAGAAAGTAACGCTCTCGGGATTTTAGATTTCCGTGATTTCAGGATAATCTTCCATTTTTATACCATTCAGGAAGTCATTGATTTTCATTCGTTTACGTCCTTCCATTTGAAGTAGTTTTATTGATAGTGGATGATCGAATGTCCCAATGCATAGGTGTTTACCGTCTACTGCTATCTTTCCAGGAGCCAGCCGATGAGCATCGAAACTGATCCGGGCGTCAAAAATCTTCAGCACTTTTCCACCTAATTCGGTCCATGCTCCGGGATAGGGGCTCATCCCTCTGATGAAGTTGTACACAATGGCGGCAGGTTGATGCCAGTTGATTTTACAGTCTTCAGCAAAGATCTTTGGTGCCTTGGTGGCAAGGGTATGGTCTTGCTTTTGGGGCAAAATCTTCTGATGGATGACCTGATCGAGTGTTTTTAGCACCACTTCGGCACCCACGTGCATCAATTTATCATGTAAGGACCCCGCATTATCATTGATATCTATTTCAACTTCTTCCTGTAATAGCAGGTCCCCCGTATCGATCTCCTTTTGGATGAAGAATGTAGTGACTCCTGTTCTTTCCTCACCTCGTATGATGGCCCAATTGATAGGAGCAGCGCCGCGGTAAGCAGGAAGTAGTGATGCGTGTAGATTAATGGTGCCGATTGAAGGCATAGACCAGACAACTTCAGGAAGCATTCTAAAGGCGACAACGACGATCAGGTCAGGGTTCCAGGTCTGGAGTGCCTCATTAAATCCCGCCGCTTTAAGGTTTTTAGGTTGAAGCAATGGAAGAGCATGCTGGATGGCATATTTCTTTACGGCCGATTCCAGCAATTGCTTTCGACCACGCCCACCCATTTTGTCAACGGACGTCACCACACCCACGATATTAAATCCTGCCTGATGAATAGTTTGTAACGTCTCCATGGCGAACTCGGGCGTACCCATAAATACAACTTTGCAATCTTCTCTTTTCATGAAATCCTTTGACTAAAATTCAGACCTCTAAAGTAATAACTCATCGAGGTCTGGAACAATATTGCCGGGTAGTAATGTTACTTTTGTTGTAAATCAAAAAATACGCTCCTTGAAGTATAGTAAATACGTATTGCTCTTTCTGCTACTGATAGCCTCACAGATTGTACTTGGTCAGCAGCAACGAGAGACTGTGGTCATCAAAGGTACCGTGATAGATGAAGCGGGTGGGAGACTTCCTGCAGTGACACTTACATTGACCACTGCGGCTGATGAGAGAACATTTGTGAGTGACAGCGAGGGACATTTTGATATTTCAATTCAAAACACGGATACGGGTGTTTTATCGGCTGCCATGGATGGATACATTACCACTTCTTTTGATCTCACGGAAGAGGTGCTGATGTCCAACCGCATTGCAGCGAAAGTCAGACTAAGTCCCAAGAATGTAGGGGGACAATCGTCAATATCGATTATTAGAAGTCGGGTGGCAGCTACTGATCTAAAGATGAAGCGCGATCGTCAGCACCGTCCCGACCGCTCAGTCAGCCATTCTCCTGATGATAATCAGGCTATCATGGAGGTAGGTGGACTTAACCTCGCAGCAGCAAGACAACGACTCCTGAAGAAGCAGGAAGCGGAGTCACAATCATATCGCATCAGTGCCCGGGCTAAGACACTGGAAAGTACACAGTTTGAAGGATATGAGGTAGAGCATCAGGACGATGGCATGATTTATATCGGATATTTTAAAAGTGAAAGCGAAGCATCGGATTATTTGAGGACACATGTCATGCAATATGATCCGAAAGCATCAGTTATAAACTTTGACAAACGAAAAAACAACAAGCAATGACAGCAAAGGAATTTCTCATGAGCTTGCCTGAGAAGGTACAGCCTGAGGCCCTGGATGGATTGGAGACCACATTTCATTTCGACATTGAAGGCGAAGGTGGGGGACAGGTCACCGTGGATGTGAAAGATGGACAATGCCTCGCTGAAGAGGGTCTCTCAGGTGATCCGAAATGCGTGGTGCGCGCAAAAGAAGGACATCTAATGAATGTACTGAAGGGGAAATTAAATCCTTTGATGGCCGTATTGACTGGAAAACTAAAAATCAGCAATCAGGGAGAAATGCTGAAATATGCCAAGATCTTTGGTTTGATGTAATCTTTAGGCCTTCCGTTTTTTCTTATATAGGACCAGCCTGCCTTTTCGATACTTCTTTAGGTCTTTGTATTCCTGCCAATGTCCATCGAGTACCGGCACCCCATTTTCATATTTAAAAAGAAACTGGAGTTTGCTAAATTTCTCACCTACGCTGGCTTTATGATAGCGATCCGACACATCCCGGAAATAGACTGATGAGTCGTGATAAATAATACCTTTCAATTCGATTACCTCTCGTTCACCATTGCGATCATGCATCGCCACCGCGCGGATTGGATCGTCAGCATCGGTGTTACTGAGGATATCCAAAGTGAATGTATATGTACCATGAACACTTCGCATGTTACCCTGCCATGAACCAAAAAGTTGATCCTGACTGTAGACAGAAACGGGCAACAGTAAGAGGATTAAGAGATATAGGCAATGTTTCATCCCATGAATTTACAGATTCAATGGGATAACCCCAAACCTTGAGATCCGGAACATTAATGCTTTATCAGAAAGCTCTGTACTCCACTGAAATCTTTGTTCGAAACCCGTAAGAAATAGAGCCCGTCCGGTAAGTCATAGGTAGAGATGATCGATTCTTCGACGCTTCGGGTTCGAATGGATTGCCCCGCAGCATCTATGATCGTATAGACACTCTGATGACGCGACATTTTTCCTGCAGCCTCCTTCCACTTGATTTGTATATAGTGATCTCCTGGGTTGGGGCTGATCGTGAAGACATCTGTGGCTACTTGTTTTTCGGTTACTGCGGTGGTCTGTTGTGTCTCGCACCCGCACGATTCCTCATTCCATATTTTGGATCCGGGGCATACTGGTGGATGCATGGGCTGGGCGATTTGTACCATGTAGCTGTAAGTTACCATGTCATCGCCGACCTTCACATTATCCAGTCGTACTTCGTAGACAACATCTTCTTCTGAAAATTTGTCGATTTTACCGCTTTCGGGTTCCCATACTACAGTATGATCGCCAAATCCATATTTCAACTCCAGTTTTTCCACGGGTATTTCATTCCCATCCGCGTCCCACATACGTATCGTTGTCTCTTCATAGCGGGCACCCGGAATGGAAAATGACCAACGATCTGGCACCAGCGGAGCAGGGAAAAAACCGCGATTTGGATATGCGATGAATTCCAAATCTTCGGGTGCTGGCTGTTTATTATTAATGACATACAGTACATGTGCTCGATTGGTGGAGCCCATACCAAAGTCTTTTGCCCGGCTGTACAATATCCACCGACGATGTCCCACTGCATAGTTATTGGCTCCGGGATCGCGCATGTAGAGGCTGAGAGCATTGACCGAATGAGCGCCCAGAGCAAGATTTGATTTGCTGGCAGCAGTCTTACCCATCTCGCTCCAGCAATCCCAACTATTTGATGGATTGTGGCTTAATTCATTATTACGATGCATAATAAGTGCCGCTTCCTGGCACATATCATTTAGCGAAGTATCAAGTCCTACAGACGTGCTTACGCCGGAGAGTCTTCGGAAGTAATTAATTCGGACCAGACTTGCCTCTTTGGCCATTTGAGACCAGTCTCCGGCAAGACATTCCGTATCATCACCAGTCCATCCTAAATCGGTGGTAGTAATTTGTGAACCCAGATAAAAATTGTTGTACTCGTCTACCATCACCTTGCGGTCACATTGTGTGTAGAGGTAGTCAGACACTAAAAAGAGGGAGAGGCAAATAGGCATCCACAGTTGTGAAAGTCGATTCATGGTCATCAAATAGCGTTGGTTTTATTAATGCGTGACCGGGATCTATGGAGTTTTTAGATGGGAATAACCATGACATGATGTGATCGTAACACGATACTTTCAGCAACAAAAACCATGCTAAAATGGGGAGGAATTCCTGCCAGGCAGAGGAAATCTACTTTTTCTGCTTACTTCTCATCTGTGCCAGTAGATCCCATTGCTCATCAGAGATGACTCGAAAGGCATTAAACTGACCACCATTTTCAAGCCATTCACCGCCATCGATGGTGATGACTTCGCCGTTGATATACGCAGAATAATCAGACATGAGATACGCAGCCAGATTGGCCAATTCCTGATGGTCACCAACTCGTCGTAATGGAATACGCTGTGCCGGATCAAATGCTTTACGCACTTCTTCGGGAAATAATCGATCCCAGGCTCCTTTGGTGGGAAATGGCCCCGGAGCCACGGCATTCATTCGAATATTATACTTACGACCCCATTCTACAGCCAGAGACCGGGTGAGGGCAAGCACTCCGGCTTTGCTACATGCACTGGGTACGGTATACCCTGTACCTGTCCAGGCGTAGGTAGTGACAATATTAAGTACGCTGCCGGGAATCTTGTTTTCTATCCAGTATTTACCCGTCTCCAGCGTATAATTGATAGTACCATTGAGTACAATGCCAATCACGGATTGAAAAGCTCGGTGCGACAGTCGTTCGGTGGGTGAGATGAAGTTGCCTGCAGCATTGTTGATTAACCCATCTATTTGTCCGAATTTTTCTATCGACTTTGTAATCACTTCTCGTACCGATTCGATCTCGCGAACATCACCTGCCACACCCAGAACAGCATGGCCGGTCTCATCCGATATCGCTTGTGCGGTCTCAGAAATGACGGATTCTCGTCGGCTCGTGATCACCACGTTAGCCCCCAGGCGGGATAAGTATGTACTCATGGATCTTCCCAAACCCGTTCCGCCACCGGTCACAATGATGGTCTTTCCCTCAAAGATTTTCTCGGTGAACATAGGTTTCGTATGATCCATAGTAGGTATTTGTTTATGACATTTAATTAACTGACCTCGGCATCCTCGACGATGTTTTTCAACTCGTTGAGCTTCATCATACAGTCGATGGGCGTCATCGCATTGAGATCAAGATCTTCCAGCTTTTCCCGAAGTCTACCGGCGGTGGGGTCGCTGTGTTCAAAGATGCTTAGTTGGAGGTTGGTGGGGTCCGCCTGACTCAGGGTATTCTGAATGTCCGATTTGCCTTCCACACTATTGGTCAGAGATTTTTGTTCCAGCTGCTGCAGCAGGGATGCCGCACGCTTTAGGATGGCATAGGGCATACCCGCCATCTTGGCAACATGAATTCCAAAACTGTGCTGGCTACCTCCCGGTACTAGTTTTCGAAGGAAAACTACCTTATTACCGGCTTCTTTGGTGGCAATATTGAAATTTTTTATACGCTCAAACTTCTCAGCAAGCTCATTGAGTTCATGATAGTGCGTGGCAAATAGAGTCTTTGGCTGTGCATCAGGATTATCATGGAGAAACTCAGCGATAGACCATGCAATGGAAATCCCGTCATAGGTGCTGGTACCCCGGCCAATTTCATCCAACAGTATCAGGCTGCGATTCGATATATTATTCATGATACTGGCAGTCTCATTCATTTCCACCATAAATGTGGATTCGCCTGAGGAGATGTTATCCGATGCTCCTACCCGAGTAAAGATCTTGTCAATGATGCCGATTCGCGCGGATCGGGCTGGAACATAGGAGCCAATTTGCGCCAGAATACAAATGAGTGCTGTCTGTCTAAGCAGGGCAGATTTACCGGCCATATTAGGCCCGGTGATCATCATGACCTGGGTGTCCTCATTGCTAAGGTGCATGTCGTTAGGTACATAGTGCTCCCCCGGGTCCAATTGTTGTTCGATGACCGGATGTCGACCTTCCTCAATGACGATGTCCAGCGAATCGTCAATCTCCGGTCGGTTGTATAGCTGCTTGTTGGCTAACCGGGCAAAGGAGGCGAGGCAGTCGAGCCGGGCAAGTTGATGTGCATTGTGCTGCACCGGTTGAATGTATTCAAGGGCAGATAGCACCAGCTTTTCGAACAGCTCCGACTCAAGCTCTTTCGATTTTTCCTCGGCAGAAAGAATCTTGGTCTCTAGCTCCTTGAGTTCCTCTGTAATGTATCGTTCTGAATTGGTGAGGGTCTGTTTACGGATCCAGTCTTCGGGCACTACATCCTGATTCTTATACTTATTCGTGACCTCGAGGTAGTATCCAAAAACGTTGTTGTAGCCTATCTTAAGGGTGGTAATACCTGTGTTTTCACTTTCCCGTCTCTGGATATCCAGTAGCAGATCCTTACTGTTATTTATAATGTTGCGATACTCGTCCAACTCACTCGATATGCCGGCTCGGATCACATCTCCCTTATTGATATGCACAGGAGGTGCGTCGACCAGATGATCCTCGATCGATTGTTGCAGGGTAGGGCAGGGATGCATACCATCGCCGATTCGCTGCAATAAGCTATCCTTTTTCTCCTTGAGAATATCCTGAAGACCAGGTATCACTTTGAGTGCTTTTGACAGCTGCAGAATATCTTTGGGGTTTGCTTTCCCGAGAGAGATCTTGGAGATAAGGCGCTCCAGATCACCCGTCTTCAGAAGTGTTGACTCAATGAAGTCAAGCAGGTTGTCATCGGATTTTAGTACCGATACTGCCTCCAGTCTTTCTTCTATGGCAGTCTGGCTTTTAAGCGGCAACAGTAGCCATTTGCGTAGAAGTCTGCTTCCCATGGGGGAGGTCGTTTGATCGATGACGTCAATCATAGCTACTCCCGTGGGATGATTCGAGCTTAGCAACTCCAGGTTTCGTACGGTAAAGCGATCCATCCACACGTACTCATCGGGTATAATTCGTTGTATCGTACGTATGTGGGGATTGTTGTCATTTTCAGTTGCACCCAGGTAGTGCAATATCGCACCTCCTGCTATCTGACCAAATTCCAGTTCCTCCACACCAAAACCCTTGAGGGAATGAATGCTGAAGTGACTTAGCAATTTCTCTCGACCATAATCCAGGGTAAATACCCATTCATCAAGGGGATAGGTGAAAAATTGATTGCCAAACTGACGATCGAACAATCGCTTCTTATCCTTACCAAAGATTACTTCTGAGGGAGGGAAACTCTGGAACAGCTTTTCCACATAGGCATGGTTGCCCTCTGACATAAAGAATTCACCCGTAGACATGTCCAGAAAGGCAATACCAGCTCTGTCTTGTGTCCCATAATGGACGGAGGCCAGAAAATTATTTTTATTGTGTTCCAGGATATTGTCATCAATGACTACTCCGGGCGTAACTATTTCGGTAACTCCCCTACGTACTATCTTCTTTTCCTTGCTGGGTTTTTCTAATTGCTCGCAGATCGCGACCCTATATCCCGCTTTTACCAGGCGTGGAAGGTATAGGTCCAGGGAATGGTGTGGAAATCCTGCCAACTCGATATCGCTCCCCCCGTTATTGCGACTGGTGAGGACTATACCTAATATCTTAGAAGCTCGCTTGGCATCTTCTCCAAATGTTTCGTAGAAATCACCTACACGAAAAAGCAAGATAGTCTCTGGATACTTGCGCTTGACCGCAAAGTATTGTTCCATGAGAGGAGTAGTCTTTGTTGCTTTCTTTTTTCCTTTTTTGCCTGCAGCCACTTCGTCCTGGATTAAGAAACCATAAATATAACTTTATCTTATATGATTGTTTCATATAAGTTCCTGACTTTTCCACAGCCCGTGCCTGCTCCCGAAATGGTTACTTCAATTTTTCCAGTACCCGACCGGGATAGTCGGATATTATGCCATCCACACCCAGATCGATCATCTTATCAATGTCACTTGCTTCATTAACCGTCCAGGGTATTATCGTCAGGCCCTGCGCATGTACCTGGCGCAAAAGATCCTTATCCACCAGCCGAAAGTGAGGACTGTATATGTCGGGTTTGATCCCCAGATGCAGCATATTCTCTTCAAATGTCTTTCGGTTTTCGATGAGCCAGGCCAGTCTGATTTTATCTGATAGTTTACGTGCCAGGCGAAGGCTTTCTGCATCAAACGACTGAATGATGGTTCGATCTTCGAGCTTCGCGGCCTTGATTGTTTCTATTACTCTTTCTACAAAGATCTGCACGGGAGGATGATAGACCCCATCCCAGGCCTCTCGTCTCTTGATTTCTATATTGTAATCCACCGGCTTCAGACCATGTGCGTTTTGTGCGGCTTCTACCTTTTCGAATACTTCCTCCAGTGTAGGTTTGTAGACCTTCATTTTCTGCTGAAAAGGAAATCCTTCATTTCCTTTTGAGCCACAGTCATAGGCTTGTAGCTCAGCGGTAGTCATCTCAAAGATGTTGTGATTGAGTTCGGCCGATTCGGGAATCTCCTTACCGGTAGGATCAAGGGCAATTTTGTGGGAAAAATAGGGATCATGCGAAACAATAACATCCAGATCTTTCGATATCACCACATCCAATTCCAGGGTAGGCACTCCCATTTCCAGGGCTTTCAGGAAAGCAGGAATACTATTTTCAGGCATGATGCCTCTACAGCCTCTGTGGCCCTGAACATCAATACTACTGGAGACATCTTTTGGGTCACAGGCTTGTGTCATAAGGTATACGATTATCAAGGGTATCCAGCGGATCATCTTCATCTTCTTCACAATAACGTCGGTATGTAGTTTTACACGATGAGACCATCTGCCATGGTCAGGGTGCGATCACATCGATTT
This sequence comes from Bacteroidia bacterium, assembly GCA_030432855.1. Lineage (GTDB taxonomy): Bacteria > Bacteroidota > Bacteroidia > Chitinophagales > Saprospiraceae > JABDMH01. Next base: position 1,970 of record JAUILM010000027.1, on the reverse strand, counting down.
GCAAGATCCTCATTGTGTGTGACAATAACGAAGGTTTGGTTGAAATCCTGCCTTAATTTGAAAATAAGTTGATGTATGTCGCCTGAGGTCCTGGTGTCGAGGTTGCCGGTAGGTTCATCAGCTAACACAATGTCAGGATCATTGATCAGTGATCTGGCTATGGCCACTCGCTGCTGCTCTCCTCCGGATAACTCTTTGGGCTTGTGCGTGAGGCGGTCTGCCAGTCCCAGGTACGTCAGCAATTCTGTGGCACGCTTGACCACAGCTGACCGATTCTTATCGCCAATGAAAGCCGGTATACAGACATTTTCCAGCGCTGTGAATTCATCGAGAAGATGATGGAACTGAAAAATAAATCCAATATGCTCATTGCGAAAGGCTGACAGTTGCTTGTCATTAAGGTCTGCAATCTTGGTGGTATCATAGTGTACTTCACCGGAGTCAGCCCGATCCAGTGTGCCCAGTATATGCAGTAAGGTTGTTTTACCCGCTCCAGACTTACCAACAATGGCCACGACTTCACCTCGACCGATTTCTACATCTACACCTTTCAACACCTGGAGCGTTCCATAGCTTTTGGTGATCTGTTTTGCCTCAATCATCAACTTTGCTTAAGGATTCAAATATAATTTGACACAAGCGAAATATCTTGCATCATATTTGGTAAAGGTAAGGAGTAGGGCACACAACAAAAGTCAATATTTGGCAGTTATTAAAAATATTATTTATATCATCCCCTGATGCGCATACTACAGCTGTGTAAAAAATTCCCATATCCGTTAAAAGATGGAGAATCCATTGCCGTAACCTATCTGGCAAAGGCCATGAATGCGCTTGGATGTGAGGTGACTCTACTGGCGATGAATACCACTAAGCATCCGGTACAGGTACCTAAGGTTCGACATGAACTTTCGCACTATAAGTCCGTGTATTACACCCGTTTGGATAATGAAGTAAAGGCGTTACATGCCTTCCTCAATTTGTTTTCATCCGATTCATACAATATCAGCCGCTTCGATAACAATGCCTTCCGCAATAAGCTACGGCAGGTTTTGAAGAAACAGAAGTTTGATATTATTCAGTTGGAGTCGCTCTATTTGACACCGTATATTGATATCATCCGACAGTATTCTAAGGCGAAGATCGTGCTCAGAGCGCACAATGTCGAGCACGAAATTTGGGAGAGAATGGCCGAGAATGAGGAGGTGGCCATCAGAAGATGGTATCTGGATTACTCTGCAAGAAAACTAAAGAAGTACGAAATAGATCAATTGGAGACGATTGATATGTTAGTCCCAATCTCCAGCGTAGACCACCATAAGTTCTTAAGCCTGGGTTTCAAGGGGCACTCGTATCCCATGCCGATTGGCTTGGAAATGTCTGATTTTCCTTTTCAGCGCGTGGAAGAGGATAGTGCACTTTCGGTCTCATTTATTGGATCACTGGATTGGATGCCCAATTTGGAAGCCCTCAACTGGTTCCTCGATCAGGTTTGGCCTATGGTGATCGCTACTTTTCCCCGGCTCAAATTATTTGTTGCCGGTCGAAACTGTCCCGATTGGATCCGAAATCTCCAGGTGGAAAATCTTGAGGTAGTTGGTGAAGTGGAGAGTTCAACAAGATTTCTCTCAGAACATCCCATTAGTGTGGTTCCGATTTTGTCCGGGAGTGGTATGCGGGCCAAAATTTTGGAAGCAATGGCCCTGGGTAGGGTAGTAGTGACCAGCACAGTGGGTCTTGAGGGTATACCTGCCAAGGATAAAGAGCATGTCCTTATTGCAGACACTCCGGAAGCTTTCTTGCGAAGCTTTACCTTTTGTCACCGTCACAAGCGGCACCTTCCATCCATCAGCGACAAAGCACGCGGATTGACGGAAGAGTACTTTGATCATATCGAGATTGCACGACAACTGATCGCTGCCTACGAAGGCACCATGGTGTGATCATGCTGGTCATATAGATTACTTTTC
>JAUILM010000026.1 GCA_030432855.1 Bacteroidia bacterium | reverse complement strand
CTGATATCGTGGCTGCCATTTCTTCAATCTATGCAGAGTCTGGTGACACCAGCTATCTGAATTATTTCGAACAGCATATGGCAGAAATTGAAGGACTACCCGCTCTGGATTTCTATCGACAATTGGAAACTCTCCTGGAAGAGACCTCAGACGCTACCTTGGTAGACTGGATGCAGAAGTGCTCAGAAGTAGCTACTGACGATACCGTTTCGCCTTATACTAAAATTTCGGCCATGCGTACTATTATTGTCTTTCTTCGACAGAATCGTGCGCTGTCTGATCAGATTCAACCGCTCGTCGACAAGGTCATGTCAACGGAAACAGATGACGAAATAAAGTCTATCTATCGGTCTTTTCTCGGAATGTAATGTAGAGCAGTATATTCGCCAACAGATCCTATATGGATACATATCCATATGAAACAGAAGCTTTTCTATTTAATCCTGTTGGTTACACTTTCCTGTCTCGTTGTTGGATGGGGTTTTGCTGATATCATTCGACATCCCAACGGATTTCTATTGGGGAATTCGGGAGACGCCCTCAATGGCTACTATGTTTTCTGCTACTATCTGAAATATGGTCACGGATTTCACTTCCCTGGTGCAAACTATCCTTATGGCGAGCACTTGCTTTATCTGGATATCCACCCTCTCTACGTCTGGTTACTAAACCTTGTCGATGATCACATCTATCCGATACGAAACTACGGTGTGGCTATCGTCAATATCTCCATGTTGTTGGGGATGGTAGTAGGATCGGTGATGATCTATATTCTTTTGCGTCACTATCGGACCCCCGGATGGTATGCCTTGCCGCTTGCTATGGGCATCATGTTGCTTTCACCACAATGGTCGAGGTTGCATGGTCACCTCAGTCTGTCTTATAGTTTCATTATTCCCGCAGTTTGGTACCTGATTATTCGATCACTTGAGAGCTTCCGGTGGTACTGGTCCGCTCTGCTTTTGGCTTTCATGCTTATGATCGGGGGCATTCACCTGTATCACCTTGCGATGTGCAGTAGTTTTATCCTTTCTCTGGTATTCATTAAAGTCGTTCGTCCGGGTCGCCCTTTTGAAAAGCTGAGGAAGTATGGTCCATTGTTTCTCGCAGCTGTTTTACCCCTGGTGTTTTTCCTTTTACTGAGTGACTTGACCGATCCTGTCGATGATCGTCCGGTCTCTCCGTACGGCTTCTTTCGGTATTTTGCCACTCCTGCCAGCGTGTTCATGCCTCCCAGTGGAGCTTTCAATTTCATCATTCAATCCTTTTTCCAACCCATTTATGAATGGGAGGGAAGAGCGTTTGTGGGTTCAGCTACTATTATCGGATTAGTACTGTTTCTGATGGTGTCACTCATTCGAAAAGTAGATCGAACTGCACTTTTGCCCAAGGTCTCTAGCGAACAGGTGGACTTCTTTCTGGCAGCATTTATCGTACTCCTCTTTTCTATGTGTATTCCATTTAAGTATGGGATCTTCTCAGGATTGGCAGACTTGGTGTCTCCGGTAAAACAATTCAGATCGTTGGGTCGCTTCAGCTGGGTGTTTTTCTACGTCGGAAGTATTGTGGCTGCTCTACATTTTTATCAAATCTACAGCTGGTTAAGGAAAAAGGAATTGGGTGCCTGGGTGCACCTTGTTCCGTTGTTTGTAATGACAACCTTTCTGGTAGAGGGTTTCGAAAACTTTCTACACACTGCTAATCGGCCACTATTAAGAAACGACAAGTTGGAATCTGTCAGCGCCTCATATTTAGACCGGTTCACCGAGAGTGGAAAGCAAGTGCATGATTTTCAGGGCATTCTTCCACTACCTGTTGTAGCGGTGCGAACGGATAAGATGCACTTGGGTCACGACTTCTCCGGACTGGTTGAGTCCATGAAATGTGCTTATCACACCGGGTTGGGATTCACACCTTCCATCGCTTCCAGACCAGCATTCAGTCAGGCGCACAGCAACATACAGCTTCTGGGGGGTCCCTTAGTGCAAAAGCCGCGACTTCAGGATTTCGATCAAAAGCCACTTTTGATCATCAAGACACGTGACAGTAAGCTTAATGAGGAAGAGATCAGACTCTTCAGTAAAGCGACCACTTTTTGGAGCGATGACTATATCACCATGTCCGAATTGCCCGTTAGTGCATTCATTGACTCTACGGAATGGTATCTTGAAAGGGCCGAAGAGGTCCTGCCCCCGCAAGTCAGTTCCATTGCTTGTTATCCAAATTGTGATAATGTGACGTTCGCAGACTTCGAGTCTGGTGCACGTACGTCAAACATAGGTGTTGCTTTGGAAGGAAACCATGCTTTTCATTCCGAAGGGGATATGGTGGTTCTTGACACCACGTTAACAAGTGGAAACCTGGAAGCATCCTTTTGGGTGTATATTGATCCTTCATACGATGGTATGCCTGTTCTCGAGTATCTATCTGGTAAGGGATTATCTGATTTAAGATCACATGGCATTCAGTCGATTCGGGCCAACACTGCTATCTACAAGAACTGGGTCCGAGTCCACCAATCCCTGACCTCGGATGAGCACCATCGAATCATCCTTTATGGCAAGGACATCTCCATTGATAATTTGATGATCAAGCCCGTCAATAAGAATGTATTTATTAAGACTCCTCGTGGAATTGCGCTTTACAACAACTTTGTACTGGACTAATACAAATTGAGTATCAAGAAAAAGCTTGATCTTTACCGTTCTAATGAATCTACCCTATGTTACAATTTGAAGAATACCTACAGGACTTTAACAATACCGTAGACATCACTTCTTTTCTTATTAATCTGATTCTCACGGCCTTGCTAGCACTTATTCTTCGCTGGTTTTATGCACGATTTGGCCACAGTGTTTCCAATCGAAGTAAATTTGGAATGAACTTCGTACCACTGGCTCTTACTACATTTCTTATTATTTCAGTCATAAAGTCATCTCTTGCTTTGTCTCTGGGTCTGGTTGGTGCACTTTCTATCGTGCGTTTTCGAGCCGCAATTAAAGATCCAGAAGAACTCACCTATCTCTTTCTTACCATTGCAATTGGATTAGTGACGGGTGCCGACAAACCCATCCTGGCCGCACTTGCACTAGCCTGCATTCTACCAATCATCTACTTCAATCAATTTGGAAGTAAGCGAATCTTCAATAAGGATGACAAAATGTTTGTGAACATAAATACGGATGTGCTTGACCTCGGTAATATATCCGAGATACTAAAGTCTCGGTTTGATTACGTGGAACTGAAGCGAATGGATCAAAGAAACGAGAAGTTAGACTTAACATACATCTGTAATATTACCTCTCCTCAGACACTTGATGATGTAAGAAAGACGTTGTCTGATTTATCGGATAATACGTCCATGTCATTTGTGGATAAGCCTGATCTGATGGTATGATATTAAAGGAATCCAATAAACGCTATCCTCTTGGGCCCATATTCTGGAGTGTCCCGTTTCTGATCGTCATTGCGCTACTGGCTTACAATAGTCAATCAAACGATGTTGAGGCCACAAAAAAGACTCAAAACACAATTACTCTTTTTTCCTGTGATCTGGAGTCCTTTGATGGAGCCTATTTCAAATGTGGCGACCAACAGCTGGAAGGCGCCCGGTTCATTACGTCTGACGAATCCAGATCTGGTGCAAACAGTATCGCACTCAATGCATCTAATATCTATGGTTTAACCACCATCTTTTCACCGGAAGCTCAAGATTATAGCGCAACCTATCACGTAAGCGTTTGGCGATACAATCCTGATAATGTGGACTCGTGGTTAGTTGTAACGGCTGAAGATCCGAAGGATTTGTATCTAACGGTAAAGGAACCTGTGGAAAAGGAGAAGTCTGGTTGGGAGCAACTGCATATCGTTTTCCAGCTGGGTGAAAACTACGACGCGGTAAAGATTTATTGCTACGCGGGAGGAGATGGAAAAGATGTATACTTTGACGATCTGGTTGTCGAAGAAATAAATCTAGAAAGAGTGCGAGATAAGTACGAAATACCCCGTATAGATCTTGAGATTAGTGATGCTTCTCTGCGTAAACTTCAGATGAAACGTGATGAAGCATGGAAACGGGGTCTATTGGTGTCGAGTGATGATGATTGGGTAGACGCACGTGTTACAGCTGATGGCACTGAAATGGATGGAAAGATCCGTCTCAAGGGTGATTGGGTAGATCATCTTAAAGGAAACAAATGGTCTTTTCGGGTAGACCTAAAAGATGAATTCGCTTTGTGGGGCATGACGACATTCAATTTACAAAGGCCGGAGACCCGGGGATTTCTTGATGAATGGCTATACCATAAGCTACTTGAAGAACAGGATATTCTCTCTCCCAGATATACTTTTGTCCTGGTTTCTCTCAATAATGACATTTTGGGTTTTTATGCTTGCGAGGAACACTTTATGAAGGAACTGGTGGAATCTCGCTCGCGGAGAGAAGGCCCCATCCTGAAGTTTACAGAAGATCGCTTTTGGGATGGAATAGCAAGGCAATTTGACTCCTTAGGTATTTCAAATTTTGTCTTTCCCGATGATAAGAAAACAGGATTGGAGGTGGCAAGTATCAGACCCTTCAAAGAGAAAAAATACACCGAAGGCGGTAGTACGCTTCAGGACCACTATCACCGGGGTTCCTACCTGATGTATCTATATAAAAACGGGCTGGCTAATCCATCTGACATCTTTGATGTTGAACTATTAGGTAAGTACTTGGCCATTGTGGACATAACGGGAGCTTATCACAACCTTACGTGGCACAATCAACGGTGGTACTATAACCCCTTGTCGGATAAATTAGAGCCAATAGGTTACGATGGGTTTACTGGAAAAACACCCGTACTTCATCCAGGATCTCTACTTTCATCTGACGAAGTGTATTATGATCGGACCGACACGTATGAACCCTATCGTCAATTCTTTTATGATGAAGATGTTGTGTCTGTTTATTTACAGGCCTTGGACAGCCTGACAACCTCCTCTCGAATCGATCAGATCTTTGAGCGGTATGGTAACGAAATGGCTACCTACGAATCAATTTTTTCTGAGGAGTATTTTTATTTTGCTTTCGATAGCACATGGTTTAAGAACCACAATACCGCTATACGTTTGAGTCTGCCAGCCTTTGAGAATTCCAGCCTCCTTGCGACTTTGGACGGTAACATGCTTTCTCTGAGGAACATTCATAAGTTTCCTTTAGTCGTGAAAATTCCCGAACCCACCGGCAACTTACGTAGTGAAATTGTTTTTCCTGATCACAAGCATGAGAACGTAAAGGAAATAATGCTTGATTGGCCGATAAAAGACCTAACATTCTCGGTGCTTGGCTTTGATGAAGAATTTTTTGTGTCCGTTGATCCCCTGGGTCCTTCCCGGTTGGTGAATGACTCTGTGTCCTTGGCTTCAAATCACTTTGATCATCCTTCTGCCGTAGTGAATGGTCAGGAGGTCTTTATCCGAAGCGGGAAAATAACAGAAAGCCTGAAAATCCCTGCGGGGTATAGGGTGCATATCACTGAGGGATCAAATATTGATCTGCTTGATCATGCATATATACTATCGGAGTCTCCCGTATATATCACTGGAACTTCCGAGGCACCCATTTACATCCATTCTTCGGACCGAACAGGTGCTTTTATGGTAAGAAAAACAAATGTTGAATCAACGCTTAAGCATACTCTTTTTAGGGATCTCGCCCGCATCAATGACCAGGGCTTTTCTCTGACGGGTGGTGTCACTTTCTATGAAGCAGATCTGACGGTCTCCGATTGTTCCTTTAAAAACAGTCAGGAAGAGGATGCCCTTAATATTGTTCGCTCGAGATTTGTTCTCACCGATGTACTTTTTGATTCAACCGCCTTTGATGCTTTTGATGCTGACTTTTGTGTCGGCGCAATCAATGGCGGTCATTTTCGAAATACGGGCAACGATGCCATAGATTTCTCTGGCAGCATTGTTGAAATTCGAGATGTACATATGACCAACATTGGTGACAAGGGCATTTCGGTAGGTGAGGACTCCGAAGTACATTTATACTCTGGGTGGGTTGATGGAGCTGTCATCGGAGTAGCCTCAAAAGATTTGTCAAACCTTGAGATTGATCATATTTCTTTATCAAATGTTGGAACGGGATTTACCGTCTTTCAAAAGAAGTCCACCTTTGGACCGGCAGAGATTATTGTCCATAAGTATGAAATGGAAAATGTAACCAGACCCTTCCTGGTAGAAGATGGCTCTTCGTTAACATTCACTACCGAAAATTCACTTTAGGTATGCGATATGAGCTAAAGTATCATCCTAAAGGTTTAGGTTATCGCGATATTCTCCAAATCATCCATCAACATCCCGCCGGGTTTACCTCTCTGTACCCAGACCGAATTATAAATAATATCTATTTTGATTCTCCCGACCTTCAGTGTTTCTATGAATCGGTGAATGGTGTACCTACAAGGAAGAAATATCGTCTTAGATGGTATGGTGAAGACTGGTCTTTTGCTGAAAACCCCGTGCTCGAAACCAAGATCAAACTAAACCACCTAGGGGACAAAATACTTAAGCCATGGCATTCCTTCGCGCTCAACAATATTGTTGAGGAAAGCGATGCTATGAAAAGAAGTTCTTTTATACCAAGAGGGTTTGTCCGGATGTCCTCAAATCGTTATGAACGTAGTTATTTCGGTAGTGCAGAAGGTTTATTCAGAATTACCATCGATCGAGCATTGCAATTTGGAAGCTTTCTCACTGGATTTTCGGTTCCTGATACACCCGAAAATCAGCTCATTGTAGAGCTCAAATACGATGAAAAACATCATGAAGACGCCGAGTGGATTCGTCAATACCTGCCTTTTCAACGGATCCGCTTTTCAAAATATGCTCAAGGTGTGATTGAGACACTATTATAATTCTACACCAGAATTAGAACTATTTCTTATTTTCTGACGTCTCATCTAAGACCAGATCTCTCGTTTTGAATGCAGATAAGTTGCTTCCTTGCCCGAAAGGACTTAAATTACTGTGGTTTTGATGCAGATAAATCTATGTGTGATCTTGGAAGCCTACCCGGAAAGTCTGGTGTAGGTTTGTGTTATTTATACAGGTATAGTTTTTGTGCACCTTTTACATATGCGTATGTCCCGAAAAAATTCGAACTATGATCTTCTGATCAAAAAGCTTGATCAGTTTACAAGAAAATACTACATAAATCAGCTCATTCGTGGTGGTTTGTACACTACAGGCTTCTTAGTCCTGTGTTTTCTTGTATTTGCACTGACTGAGTATTTCTTCTATTTCGGTACGGGTGTCAGGAAGATGCTGTTCTATTCCTTCATTGGTCTAGCGAGTGCATCACTGATCTACTGGGTAGCTATGCCTATTATTCACTATTTCAGGCTGGGTAAAATCATCTCACACGAGCAGGCGGCTGAAATCATTGGTAGTCACTTTGGAGATGTAAAAGACAAATTGATCAACGTCCTGCAATTGAATCGACAGGCCGATAGCTCTAGTTCCCGAGAACTTATTATCGCTTCCATTGAGCAAAAGACAGAGGAAATTGCACCTGTGCCTTTTCAATCAGCAATCGACTTTAAAAAGAATCGCAGGTACTTGCCCTATGCTCTACCTCCGCTTCTTATACTACTCGGTATATTGATTGGTGCCCCCAGCCTTATTAAAGAACCCACTAATCGTATCATTCGCAACAACCTCGAGTTTGAACCCGAGGCTCCTTTTGCATTTAATTTAGCGATGTCGGAGCTGGAGGTTCCACAATACGAAGACTTTACTTTGACTGTAGACATTCTCGGTGACTTTCTACCCGAGCAAGCTTTTGTTGATGTCGGAGGGTTTCAGTACCGCATGAAGAAGGAGTCTAATGATTCGTATAGTTATGTATTCAATAATGTGCAGGAGGATCAGACCTTTTATCTTACCGCAGAAGGGGTTACATCTAAGGCATATACTCTTAAGGTTCTAAAGAAGCCCAATATTCTTGACTTTCGGGTGGATCTTGATTACCCGGCATATCTTGGCAGGACCGATGAGTCTTTGGCAAACGTAGGTGACTTGGTGATACCTCAGGGCACAAAGATCGATTGGATCATACAGTCTGTCAATACAGATGATCTCACCATTAAAATAGCAGAAGAAGAACTATTAGATGCCAACCGTCTATCTAATGACACCTATACTTTCAACAAGAGAGTCTTCAAGAACAGCCCGTACAAATTAATTGTAGGAAACGACTTGCTGCCAAAAGCCGATTCTGTTTCCTATGTGATCTCTGTAATTCCTGACCTATATCCCACTATTAGCCTTAAGCAGTTTCAAGATAGTACGAATCAGAAGTTGCTCTATCTCGTGGGTGACGCATCTGATGATTATGGACTCAAGCGAATCACTTTTAATTATCAAATCACTAATAATGGCGTTTCCAAAGGAGATCTCGTCACTGTTGAAGTAGATAATCCTACCTCCAAACAGGCCGCGTTCGATCGAATTTTTGACATACAGGAGCTGCAGCTAAGTCCTGGTGACGAAGTCTCTTACTATTTTGAAGCCTGGGATAATGATGGAATCAACGGAAGCAAGAGTAGCCGATCTTCTCTACTAAAATTTGCTCAGCCTACTAAAAAGGAGTTTCAGGAAAAAGAAGACGCAAACGAAGAGGAAATTAAAAAGGCCCTTGATCGTAGCAAGAAAGAAGCTCAGGACATTAAGCAGGACTTTAAAGCCCTTCGGGAGAAAATGCTCCAGGAAAAGTCCATTGATTGGCAGATGAAAAAAGAACTTGAAGATCTCCTTCAGCGTCAAGAGGCTTTGGAGAATGAGTTAGATGAAGCCAAGAACAAGTTTGAGGAAAACCTTAAGAACCAACAAGAGTTTGCAGAAATTCCCGAAGAAACGCGCGAGAAGCAAGAAAAACTACAGGAGCTTTTCGAGGAGCTGGCAGATGAAGAAACTAAGGAGTTGATGCAGAAAATCCAGGAACTTCTGGAAGAACTGAAGAAAGATCAGGCTCTGGAGATGATGGAGAATATGGAGATGAATGAAGAGGAGCTGGAAATGGAGTTGGAGCGGCTCAAGGAGTTATTCAAACAACTTGAGTTTGAAAGAGACATGAAGCAGGAAATTGACAACTTGATGGAACTTGCAGAAGAGCAGCAAGAGCTTGCAGAGGAAACCGAAGCCCAGAGCAATGAGGAAGAACAAGAAGGTGAACAGCAAGAGGGTGAACAGCAAGAGGGTGAGCAGCAAGAAGGTGAGCAACAGGAGGGTGAGCAACAGGAAGGTGAACAGCAAGAAGGTGAACAGCAAGAAGGTGAGCAGCAAGAGGATGAACAGCAAGAAGGTGAGCAGCAAGAAAATAGTGAAAGCCTTGAAGAGCAACAGGAAGACATAAATAAGGCTTTTGAGGATATAAAAGAGGCTCTAGAAAAACTACAAGAGCAAAATGAACAACTCCAGCAGCAGAAGGACATGGAAAATTCTGAGCAGCAGATGGAGGATATTCAACAAGACTTGAACCAAAGCATAGAGCAGCTGCAACAGCAGCAAAACAAGAAAGCAAGTAAATCTCAGCAGAATGCCAGTCAAAAAATGCAACAGATGGCTCAGCAGATGCAACAGCAAATGCAAGAGGGCGAAATGGAGCAAATGCAAGAAGATATGGCAGCCATGCGACAGCTCCTGGAAAACCTGATTAGTCTTTCATTTGAGCAAGAGGCATTAATTGAGACTTTTAATCGCACGCATACCAGTACTCCTAAATATACAGATCTGGTGCAGCAGCAACATAAGTTGGAGGATGACTTCCATTTAATAGAAGATAGCCTACAGGCATTGAGTCAGCGAGTCTACCAGATTGAATCTTTTGTTCTGGAAAAAGTGTCAGACATCAAAAGTCACATGGGTAAAAGTCTAAAATTGCTTGAGGATCGTAAGAAAGCTCAGGCAAGTGATAATCAGCAGCGTACGATGAAGAACGTCAATGATTTGGCACTGATGTTTAGTGAGTCTATGGATCAAATGCAACAGCAAATGGCCGCTATGATGTCAGGATCTCAAATGTGTACCAAACCAGGAAGTTCAAATCCACAGGATGGTCAGGGAAATGTGCCACTAGACAAGATTTCCGAGGGTCAGCAGCAATTGAACGGCGATATGCAAAAGATGAAAGAGGGGTTAAAAAACGGCATGAGCGAAGGTACTAGTAAAGAGTTTGCACAAATGGCTGCTAAACAGGCTGCATTGCGCAAAGCACTTCGTGATATCCAAAAAGCAAAACAGTCTCAAGGACAGGGAAGCAAAGAATTGGAAGAGATTTTGCAACAAATGGACAATATTGAAACTGATTTGGTCAATAAACGGTTAACCAATGAGATGTTAAAGCGGCAGCAAGACATTCTTACTCGTCTATTGGAGTCAGAACGTGCTGAGAGAGAACGTGAATATGAGAATAAACGTGAATCAAATACGGCTGAGGAAACGGAACCAACCTTGCCACCATCCGTGGAAGAATACATCAAACAAAGAGAAGCTCAAATTGAGCCTTTCAAGACAGTTTCTCCTGCACTAAAACCATATTACAAAGAACTCGTAGAAGAATACTATAAATCGCTTAAAGAGAATTGACATGTTGAAACTCGCTTCTTGCCCAGATAGTATTTGTGCGCTGGAAGAATTTGTTCAAACACTATCAGACAGATATAATATTTGTCCTGATCGTTATCCAGATATATTAATCAGCCTTACCGAGGCTGTGAACAATGCTATCATTCACGGCAATGGTGAAAACCAGGCTAAGAACGTACTAATTCACTACACCTATAAGAAACGGGACGGTCTGACATTTAAAGTGTCTGATGAAGGTCCTGGCTTTGATTATAAGAGTATTCCGGATCCTACAAATGTAGAGAACCTTGACAAAGATGGCGGCAGAGGTGTATTTCTAATGAAACAACTCTCTGACCGTATAAACTTTGCTAACAATGGTCGTACCGTGATCATTAATTTTAATGTCTGACAACTCGCCTTCTGACAAGAGTATATCTCCTTTTATAGATTTCGAATTTATTGGTGGCGTATCCATCAGTGATTTTTCTATACCTCATGTAACCTCCTGGTTAAAATCTATTGCTGTTCAGGAAAACAAGCAAATTGATACCCTGTATTATCATTTCTGTGATGATGAATTCCTGTTAGCACTTAACAAGAAGTATCTCGACCACGATACCCTTACCGACATTATCACTTTTCCATATAGTTACGATCCCATTCAGTCAGATATTTATATCAGCGTAGAGCGGGTTAAAGAAAATGCCAATTTATATGGCCATAGTAAACCGCATCATGAACTTCTGCGTGTCATTAGCCATGGTCTTTTACACCTCTGTGGTTATAATGATAAATCATCCGCTGAGGAAAGCGAAATGAGACGAATGGAGACGCTGTATGTTGATATGTATTTTAGGGATTTTGCGTGATTCTTACGGGCTCCGTTTTATTCATAATAGTTGTATCGTCTATTTCATTTTAAGCTCTTATCTTTGATCCCTATGTATTTATCAGTAATGATAAAAATTAATATATAACCAACTGATTATAAGGTCAATAATGCAGATTCTGAAATTTGGTGGGTCTTCTCTCGCTGATAGTCAATGCATAAAACGTGTCTCCGATGTCATCCGTGATAAGGTAAAACACGGTGATAATCCTGCAGCAGTCGTTGTTTCAGCCATTGGTAAGAGCACAGATTTGCTGACTGAAATGGCTAATAGGTCTTCTAAGGGCGATGAGTCTTATCTGAAATTATTAACTAAGTTCAGAGATGTACATTTCACCATACTTAGCGAGCTTTTTGATGGTTCCGATGCATATAAGGATTCCTATGCACATTTAAGCGAGACCTTTGACACACTTGAGGATTTGCTGCGCGGTATATTTCTGGTGTTGGAAGCTTCTCCCCGTTCCATGGATTATGTTCTCAGTTTTGGTGAAAGGAGTAGTGCCTACATCATCTCACAATATCTTACGCTACTTGGCGTCGAAAGTGATTTTCTTGATGCACGACACATTATTACGACCAACAAAAACTTCGGCAACGCCCAGGTCGATCTTGATGTAACGTATAGAAAGATTCAGGATCACTTTACTGAGAATAAATCTGTTCAAATAGTAACTGGCTTTATCAGTGCCGCGAAGGGCGGGCTAACTACAACACTTGGAAGAGGTGGTTCTGATTATACCGCCGCGCTCATTGGAGCAGCATTGGATGCTGATCAGGTAGAAATCTGGACAGATGTTAGCGGAGTGCTAACTGCCGATCCAAGAAAGGTCCGCAAAGCGTTCACCATTGAACGAATGACCTATGCGGAAGCGGTTGAAATGTCACATTTTGGTGCAAAAGTAATCTACCCCCCTACTATCCATCCTTTGATGGAAAAGGACATTCCTATTTACATAAAGAACACCTTTGATCCCGACCATGATGGGACATTCATTAGCAGTCTGCCAGGAGACTATGATAAAGCCGTAAAAGGTATCTCTTCGATCTCCAATATCTGCCTTATTACGCTACAAGGAAGTGGTCTTTTTGGGGTGCCTGGTGTGGCTGCGCGGTTATTCAGAAGCCTTGCTGAAGCCAATATTAACATCATTCTTATTACACAAGGATCTTCTGAACATAGTATAAGCTTTGCAATACAACCTTCGCAAATGCGAAAGGCGTGTAAGCGCGTAGAAAGAGAATTTTCCTCTGAGATTGAGCGGGGATCAGTTGAACCGCTTAAGATCGAAACCGATTTGTCGGTTATAGCAATTATCGGAGAGAATATGCGCTATGTACCTGGTGTGGCGGGTAAGATGCTCACTGCCCTGGGCAACAATGGCATCAATGCTATAGCCATTGCGCAGGGATCTTCAGAGCTTAACATTTCTGTGGTTGTAAATGCAGAAAATGAATCTAAATCACTAAATGTTTTACATCAGGCCTTTTTTCTTTCTGATACCAAAGTGATCAATCTTTTTATGGTTGGTGTGGGTCTTATTGGATCTGCCCTACTCAAGCAATTGCAAGATCAAAAGGAGTTTCTCAAAGACAAGCGTTTTCTTGAGATCCGCGTTGTTGCGTTGGCTAACACCAGAAAAATGGTTTTTGATGAAGATGGAATCAATCTGCAAAATTGGAAGGAATCTCTATCTGGCTCTGATGATGACAGCAATTTAACGGTCTTTGTTTCTAAAATGAAAGCACTCAATCTACCAAACAGTGTTTTCGTCGACAACACGGCCAATAGTGAAATTCCTGATTTCTACAACGAAATATTACGTTCTTCGATTTCTATCTCTACTCCCAATAAAATTGCCACGTCTTCTGACTTTGATCAGTACATCCATCTGAATAAACTCGCATCCAAGAACAACGTCTATTTCGGATTTGAAACGAATGTTGGAGCGGGACTTCCTGTCATCTCTACTCTAAGGAATTTGATTGATAGTGGTGACCGGGTTATAAAAATCGAAGGCGTTTTATCAGGTTCTCTGTCTTATATATTCAATCATTTTGATGAGAACACCACATTCAGTGAGGCCGTGGATGCAGCAGGCAAACTTGGTTACACCGAACCAGATCCAAGAATTGATCTAAATGGAGTTGATGTCAAACGCAAGATATTGATACTGGCAAGAGAGGCAGGAATGGTAATGGAGGGTAGTGATGTAGAAGTAAACAATATTCTACCTGCATATTGTCAAAAGGCATCTCTCGAAGAACTCCCGGCAGCACTAAAGCGCGCTGATGATCACTTTGAGTCGTTGCGTCAGGAAGCATCATTGAAGGGAAAGAAACTAAGAATGATTGCCAAACTTGAAAATGGTGCCGCAGGCATTAATCTGGAAGCGGTTGATCCCAGTAGTCCTTTTTACTTTCTCAGTGGCAGTGATAACATGATCGTTTTCACAACAGAACGCTATAGGGACAGACCCTTAGTAGTGCAGGGACCTGGAGCAGGAGCGGAAGTAACTGCTGCAGGAGTATTTGCAGAAATAATTCATATTGGAAATCTTATATGAAAGCAGGCGTAAAAGTATTCGCTCCAGCATCCGTCGCGAATGTAGCGTGTGGTTTTGATATTCTGGGGTTCGCGCTAAATAAACCAGGAGACGAAATCATTGCCCGTCCTACAGAATCCCGGGGATTAAAAATTTCTAAGATCACTGGAGACAATGGTAAGCTCCCTTATGATGTCGGAAAAAACACAGCTGGTTTTGCCGCTTTAAAGCTTCTGGAGCATCTCGATATTGCAGGTCAGGGAATAGAACTAGAAATTCATAAGAAAATGCCTTTTGGCAGTGGCTTGGGATCCTCTGCGGCGAGTGCAGCTGGTGCGGTGGTAGCTGTCAACGAAGTCCTGGGCCGTCCGTTACGTAGAGAAGAACTACTACCTTTTGCCGTGTTGGGAGAAGAAAAAGCGGATGGGGCCTATCATGCCGATAATGTTGCACCCAGTTTATTGGGAGGTCTGATACTTATCAGAGACACTGATACTTTGGATTTTTACAGAATACCTACACCTAAGGGACTCATTGCTACAGTGATCTATCCTCATATTGAGATTTTGACAAAGGATGCACGAAATGTCATAAAAGCAGAAGTTACTCTTGAGAAACATATTGAGCAGTCAGGAAATCTTGCTGCATTGATTCTTGGGATGATGCAATCAGATTTTGATATTATAGCTAAATCACTGAAAGATTCCATTATCGAACCTCAAAGGTCTTCGTTAATACCCTTCTTTAGTGAAGTTCAGGATGCTGCTATGAATGCTGGTGCATTGGGATGCAGTATTTCCGGGGCAGGACCTTCTATTTTTGCACTTTCTATGAATTCTGTAATTGCTGAGAAAGTTGGTAAAGACATGACGTCTGTACTCAACAAAGAGGCAATCCATTCAGATCTCTACATTTCACCCATAAATTCTGAGGGAACCATAGTTTATTAGAATTCTACCACAAAAAGGTTTCACGTGGAACTATACAGCACAAGAGATAAAAACCAACGATATACACTTCGTGAAGCCCTCCTATTGGGACTTGCCAGGGATGGGGGCTTACTTATGCCAACTGAGATACGAGTTCTAGATGACGATTTCATCAAAACTTTACCGGATCGCAGCTTTCCTGAAATATCCTACCGAGTCGCACATACTCTGATTGGTGATAGTATTCCTGAGAATGATTTACAAGAAATCATTAGCGGGTCCATTTCTTTCCCAGCTCCACTCATCAAACTTTCTTCAGATCAGGCTATTCTGGAATTATTCCATGGACCATCTCTAGCATTCAAAGATTTTGGGGCACAGTTCATGGCAAGAACTCTATCCTATTTCAATCGTAATGAAAACGATCATCTCACTATACTTGTAGCAACATCAGGTGACACCGGAGGAGCAGTCGCAGCAGGATTTCACAATGTACCTGGCATCAATGTGGTTATTCTCTATCCTAAGGGAAAAGTCTCAAAACTTCAAGAACTACAGCTCACATCTTTCGGTGGTAATATATCTGCTCTCTCTGTACAAGGTACTTTTGATGACTGTCAGACACTAGTCAAACAAGCATTCAATGATAGATCACTTAGAGAAGCTAAACGATTAACATCCGCAAATTCCATCAATATAGGAAGGCTTATCCCACAATCCTTCTACTATTTCGAAGGATTTAAGCAGGCTATGTCACAATTGAAACCGATACGTTATGTTGTTCCCAGTGGAAATTTTGGCAACCTTACAGCGGGATTATTAGCCAGCAGAATGGGCCTTCCCATTGCTCGGTTTCTTGCAGCAACCAATATCAACGATATCGTACCTCAATATTTGAAATCAGGATTATTTCAGCCAAGGAAATCTCAGGAGACGTTATCTAATGCAATGGATGTTGGTAATCCCTCAAATTTTGACCGTATACTCGATCTATATGGTTCCACGTGGAACAAAATAATCGTAGACATTGCCGGATCCTCTTCTACGGATTCTGAAACCATGGAAGCAATCCGAACGGTATATCGCCAGCATGACTATATTATTGATCCACATGCTGCAGTAGGATATCTAGCTTCAGAGAGCAATAGGGATAACTTCTTTGATATAATTCTAGGTACAGCGCATCCTTCCAAATTCAAGAGTACCATCGATAAAGCATTAGGATATGAAGCTCCTCTTCATCCCACACTTGAAAAATTATTGCACCTCAAGTCAGTAAAGATAGAGCTGGAAAATAACTACAACCGTTTACGATCCTATTTACTAGACTGATCTATGATCGCTTCTTCTTGATTTTCTCTCTCCAGATCTGTAAGAAATGATTCCAATTTCATATTGAAAATCTCTGGGACTTCCAGCATAGGTGCATGTCCGCACTTATCCACCATTTCCAATCTAGAGTTCTTAATAAGTTCATGAAACTTCCGTCCTACAAATGGAGGAGTAATAGTATCGTTATTTCCCCAAACTAAAAGAGTGGGTATGTAGATCTCATGAAGACGATCTTCCACATTATGTCGAATAGCAGATTTTGCCGTCTTTATTATTCTTATTCCTTTTGATCTATCATTTACAATACCAAAAACTTCATCCACCATTTCCTTAGTGGTTATCTCTGGATCATAGAAGGTCAATTTTACCTTATTGCGTATATAATCATAATCCTCCCTTCTGGGAAAAGATGTACCAAAAGCACTTTCATACAAACCAGAACTACCTGTCAATATCATAGATCTTAGCTTATCCTGGTTTTCCAAAGTATACAGTACCGCCAAATGGCCACCAAGAGAATTGCCAAGAATATGGAACTTCTCTAAACCTTTAAAATCTATAAAAGCGGTGAAATAGTCTACCAAACCCTTTAATGATAACTTCCTAAGAGACATCTCAAAAATCGGTAGTAATGGCATAATTATTCGCCTCTTATCCTCAAAGTACTTGATTAGCTCATCAAAATTACTGGCGGTTCCAAATAGACCATGTAACAATACGATTGGCTCCGAATCAGAATCACCAACTTCTATATATTTAAAATCACCTGCCTCCTTAATGGGATAATCTGTCATAATAAGCTTTACTAGATAGCACAAAAATACCTTAAATCTCCAAGATTACCAGCTAACTTACTGCTTTGTAACTCCCAGATAGAAATTGTACAAAACTGACAAAAGGAGAAATATTGCAATAGCCTGATGTAAAACCCCATAAAACACGGGAATGGTACCAATGCTGTTTAATAAGACGAGTACACCCAAGCCAACCTGCAAAAACACAAGAAGTAATAACACATTAAATCTGGACTGCCGAAAACCTCTGTTATATCTGTAGACTAACCAACAAATAATACCAGCAATCACATAGCCCAGAGACCGATGTAAGAATTGAATGAGAGACGGCATTAACAAGGATGCTTCATAATTTATCACGTTTTTCCATTGCCAAACTTCCTTGTCAAGCAAAGCCAAAGGAATTATAAAACTATCATTATAAGATGGCCAATTTGGATATACTAACGCAGCTTTAAGACCTGACATAATTCCGCCCAATACGATCTGTACCGATAATGCGATTAATAACACCCTTATTAAGACAGGTACTATAATTTTCCCTCCCCTGCCTCTAAAATGCTTAAGAAATACCCAGAACAAATAACATAATACAACTAAGGCCAGTGATAAATGAATGGATAATTTATACGCACTTACCCAGGGCCGATCATTTAATCCACTCGCTACCATAATCCAGCCAAATAAACCTACAATTCCAGCTAGAAGAAAAACTAAGATCAACTCTTTCTTTAAATGTGCACTCTCTAAATATCCGGCTCGCCAAAAGATTAGAAACGGTATGATAAAAACAAATCCCATACTTCGGGCCCATAACCTGTGAAGATATTCCCAGAAGTAAATGAACTTAAACTGGCGCATGGTC
>JAUILM010000761.1 GCA_030432855.1 Bacteroidia bacterium | reverse complement strand
CTTAAAAAATCGAATAGTAAAGCCGAGGAAATCCAGTTCGAGGGTAAATATTTTCGAAGGGATATCGGTTTTGACTTGTAAATAAGAAACGATGTATACGATTAGTGACATACACCAAATGGCAGAAAGTCAGCTTTTTCAATGTCACAATCCGACATCGCCCATCAACCATTTATTGGTCGATAGTCGTCAACTGCAGCAGAGTGCTGATACGATGTTCTTTGCCCTCAGTGGATTGCGGCAGGATGGGCATCAGTTTATTCAGGACTTATATCAAAAGGGGGTACGAAACTTTATGGTGTCAAAACCGATAGGCCTGGATAGCATTCCTGAAGCGAATGTGCTGTTGGTCCATGATGTCATACGCAGCTTGCAGAGAATAGCTGCAAAACATCGCGCTCAGTTCAATATTCCCGTTATTGGAATTACTGGGAGTAATGGAAAGACCATTGTCAAGGAGTGGTTATCACACCTTTTGTATCATTCCTATGACTTGATAAAAAGTCCCAAAAGCTTCAACTCTCAAATTGGTGTTCCGCTTTCCGTCTGGCATATGCAGGAGGGTGCAGAAATTGCCATTTTTGAAGCAGGTATTTCTACTACAGAGGAGATGCAACATCTACAGCCAGTAATACATCCGACGGTAGGAGTCTTTACCAACATAGGAAGCGCTCACGAAAAGGGATTTGCGGATATTCGACAGAAAGTGATCGAAAAGTCACAATTGTTTGCCGATACCAAATGCGTGATCTGCAGAGCAGAACATGATCTGATTGTAAATACATTGAGGGCAAAGGAAATTCCTCTCTTTCGATGGTCCACCAGTGACCGATCGGCTGATCTTTATATAGAGAAATCGAGTGTACAAAATGGATCTTCCATCTACAAATACATCTATGAACAGGGTAAAGGCACTATCGCTATTCCTTTTGATAATGATATAGCAGAGGAAAATGCACTGCATTGCCTGGCCGTCCTGGTCTATATGAAACTCGAAGAGTCATTATGGAAGGATCGTTTTACATCCCTCCCTGCAGTCGAAATGCGGCTGGAGGCAAAAGAAGGGATAAATAATTGTCTGATTATAAATGATGTGTATAGTGCTGACCTTCCATCGCTCAGCGGTGCACTATCCTTTGCCAGACAACAGAACCAACACAAGAAGCGCACATTGATCCTGTCAGAGTTTGAGCAACATGCAGGATCCAGAGATGAACTGTATCGTCAAATTGCTAACATGATTGTGCCTTATGGTTTTGAACGAGTCCTATTGATCGGAAGTGATACCCGATTCTTATCAGCACATTTGGCAGAGGAATCATGTATAGTCAAGCATTATATGACTACAGAAGAACTGCTCGAAGATATCAATCGACTCTCTTTCAGAGATGAGTTGATTCTGGTAAAAGGAGCGAGGAGTCATGGATTGGAGCGTATCTCCGATCGGTTGAGTCTCAAGCAACACCAGACCATTCTGGAAGTGAATCTAGGTGCACTCGCCCGTAATCTGAAAAAATTCGAAGCCAAACTGAAGCCAGGTGTGAAAATCATGGCAATGGTCAAAGCAGCCGCTTACGGAAGCGGTGCCGTCGAGGTAGCTCGTTTTTTGGAGTCGAGAAACCTGGATTACCTGGCGGTTGCCTATGCCGATGAGGGCGTGGAACTCAGAGAGGCGGGTATTACGCTACCGATTATGGTGCTCAGCACGGACCAAAGTAGTATCCCTTTGTTATCAAAATATGATCTGGAGCCAGAAGTTTTTTCCCTGGACCAGATGGATCGAGTGGCGGCACAAGCTTCAGACCACGGTAAACAGCTACCCATCCACCTTAAATTGGAAACCGGCATGCACCGATTGGGTTTCGAAGAGGGTGATTTGAGGGCTTTGAATGCAGGCCTTAGTCGGTGGGAGGGGGTCCTGACGGTTCGCTCGATATTTAGTCATCTGGCGGTGAGTGATGATGCCGACGAATTGGCATTTACCCGACAACAAATAGACACCTTCAAAAGATTGTCACAGATCGTTGAAGTCTGCCAGCCCGGGCAACCATTACTGCATATTCTCAATTCACATGGCATTTTGAATTTTCCGGAAGATCAATTTGATATGGTCCGGCTGGGAGTGGGCATGTATGGCATAGGGTCTTTTCGCAATATGGATTTGGAGGTCGTACATCATTTAAAGTCAACTATTCTTCAGATAAAAACAGTAAAACCGGGAGCCACTATTGGCTATGGACGAAGGGAACATGTCAGGCAGGAAATGCGTATCGCGACAGTTGGGATTGGATATGCTGATGGATTGATACGAAAAGCGGGTAACAGACGTTATGCTCTTATTGTAAATGGCGTGGAAGCTCCCATAGTGGGTAATATTTGCATGGATATGACCATGATTGATGTGACACACATATCCAATGCTTCAATTGGATCGGTAGTAACTGTTTTTGGTACTAATCCCCGGGTTGACGCATTGGCAGTTGCAGCTGATACCATTCCGTACGAGGTATTTACCAATATTTCCAAAAGAGTTAAGCGTCTTTACATTTATGATTGACAATACGGGCGTGAGGTATTGCTGCCCATATACCTATAAGCCTTAAACTCAAATAGATGTCAAAAATTGTATTTTTGCGGCCTGAAGGGGTCAATTTTAGAATCATCAAATTTGATATGACACTGAAACAGCTGCTGTCCTTTTTTATCCTGCTTCTTTCGACAATGTCTCTTTTCTCCCAGGAGAAGGTGTTGTTTGAAGTGGAAGGTGAGCCTGTCTACCTCGATGAGTTTCTCTACATCTATGAGAAAACAAATCGAAACGATGCCAACTATAGCGAAGCCTCCGTCAATGAGTATCTTGACCTTTATCAGAAGTTTAAACTGAAAGTGAAGCGTGCACGGGATATGAAGCTGGATACCATCGAGGCACTCCAGACAGAATTGGCCGGATATCGCAAACAACTTGCCAATTCGTATCTGTCAGATGATGAAGTACTGAAGTCATTGACCCGGGAAGCTTACGATCGCATGCAGACTGATGTAAGCTTTAGTCATGTCCTGATAAGAGTACCAACCGGGGCAAATGCGGCTTTGGATGATGATGCTTACCGACGTGCCCTTGCAGCCCTCGAGCGTTTACGTGGTGGTGAGGATTTTGAGACCGTAGCCAGGGAGGTGTCAGAGGACCCAACAGTTCGTACGAATAATGGACGGGTGGGGTATGTCACAGCTATGCTTCCTGATGGATTCTATGAGCTAGAAAC
>JAUILM010000760.1 GCA_030432855.1 Bacteroidia bacterium | reverse complement strand
TAATGTTCTTGATAGCTACAGTAAGTTCATTTGCGGGCAATTGTAAGTGGGACTCATATTTTAAGTATCCCAAGAATGGTCAGACCTATCAGGAAGGTAAAGACATTTATACGCTGATTTATCCCAAGTACAAGCATCATATCTCGTACATGGAGTTGTACATCAATGGAAAGTACATCCGTAAAGAGAGCTCCTATCCATTTGAGTGGTGTAAAGGCGGTGGCAACAGTGATCACTACCTGCGCAATATGAAGAAAGGCACCTACAAGCTGAAAGCAAAGATCAAAGACAAATGTGGATACACACACTACATCTACTGTACCTTCTACGTGAAAGGTGGCGGTGGAGGAGGAGGCAACTACTGCAAATTCAACAATCCACTATATGATTTGCACTGGTTGAAGAATCTCCACAAGAAATACCCTAACTACACGATCTGCATGTACAAGAAGAATGGAAAAGTACTTTTCAAAGTATACCCATGCGGAAAGAGTCACTATACAGTATACTGGTATGATTGCGAAGGACACCTGATCTGCAAGACTACTAACGGATCCTCATGCAGCAGCGTACACGGAGCGAAGTTTTACAAGTGCTACTACAAAGGCTGCAATGGTGGCGGAGGCAACACAGGTGGCGGTAACTGCGAAGGAGATGCCTGGTACAAGTACCCAAAGCAATACAAGACATACCCAAAATACAGTGACGTATATGTACGAGTAGATCCAAAGAAATACCACGATATCGCCTACATGGAGCTATACTGCAATGGAAAATTCATCCGCAAAGAAAGTTCTTATCCATACGAGTGGTGTAAAGGAAATGGCAACAGCGATCACTACCTGAGAGATATGAAGCCAGGAAATTACAAACTAGAGTGCCGTATCAAGACCAAGTGTGGAAAATGGTACAAAGAATACACGCACTTCTCTGTGAAATAGAATCTGATCCAATAATCATTGTGCTAAGCATTTGAAACCCAACCTCCCGGATGTGAAATTCGGGAGGTTTTTTTCAAAAGAAACGGAAACCCATTAATTTAATCGCGCTTATTAGTCTGATTCCGAACTTATTAAATTAGTTGTTATGAGAATTCTGATTTTAATACTAGCTCTCTTTATTTATTCTGAGGTCGAGATCATTGCCCAGCCGTCGTACCGGATGGGACTAGTGTTAGATGATGAAGAATACAATGCCATTCCATATGCATCGGAGAATATTCAGATGGCATCCGGTCAAAAATCCGTTCCACGCAGACTGGACTTGTCACCATATTGCCCTGAAGTAAGAAATCAGGGGACACTGATGTCTTGCGTAGGTTGGTCAGCAGGTTATGCCGCCATGACCATAGAACGAGCGGTTCTGAATGGATGGACGGATAAGCGAAAAATCACTGAAAATGCTAATTCTGCTCTTTTTGTATATAATCAGGTCAGCAAGGGACAATGCGAAGGCATAAAAATGCCTACGGCCCTCAAATTACTGCAAGAAAAAGGAAATTGTCTTGCCCGGGAATTTGATATAGATGTCAATGCCTGCGACCGCGAAATACCGGATCATCTGGTGGAGAAGGCAGGAAACTATAAGATCCAGGAATACCTTCGGCTTTTTGATCCCAATGATCTGGACCGGGAAAAAATTAAAAATGTCAAATTGGTACTATCACAACAGAAGCCGGTGATAGTGGGCATGAAGGTCCTCAATAATTTCTACAATATTAAACCGGGAGATCAAAGCTGGTTGCCTACTGTAGGTGATCTAACTTATGCAGGAGGTCATGCTATGGTCGTGGTAGGGTATGATGATGATAAATTTCATCAGGGGATGGATAATGTCTCGGATGAGATGAAAGGTGCTTTCAAGCTGATGAATAGCTGGGGTAAATCCTGGGGAGAAAGAGGATATATCTGGGTCCGTTATGCCCATTTTGCCAAGTATTGTCGTCATGCCTACGCATTGATGCTGGAAAATGGACCGGCTATTGATTTTGATGCGGATATGACGCCACAGGAAGAAGCACCCGAGTACGTGGATGACGGCAAGGATGTCCGAAGATTGAAAGGTTCATTTGCTTTTAAATCCTATACAGGTGAATGGTTTGGCGGGCGACCCGTCTTCCAGGAAGAGGTGGTAGATCTCGAGGACAATTATTATGTACTGAAAGACCGAAAAGTAGGAGAGCAGTTTCAACTCAATGTGCAAACTGATTTTGACAATGGATACATTTATGTTTTTAGTGTGGACCCTCAGGGTAAGACCGAAGTGCATTTTCCTAAATCAGCTGATTATAACATGAAATTTAGTGATCAGAATGAATCTGCTCTGCTCATGAATCGAGGCTCCATTTTAACCATTCCATCCATTACATCCGCGTTAAAAATTTCCCAGGTCGGAAACGATCATCTGGTAGTGCTCTTTTCGGAAAGTAAAATTAAACCTAAATACATTGAATACCTGGGACAGGAATTGGCTACTAATGAAGAATTGGTGCAACAAAAACTACCCAAACTACTCAAGAAATACATGGTACCATTTTCTGACATTGATTATGATGTCTCTACCATGGGATTTGAAGTGTCTACGCGGACGAATGGGAAAATTGTCCCCGTCATTTTACGGGTAGAGTCTGGAGAATAGATCGGTTGAAAGTGTTTGCATAGTTATTAAATAGAGTCAATGGTTTGAAAAAGATCCTGATGGGTTTCCAAATGCAACTTCTTTCGTAGCCGCTGTCTTGATTTTTTTACACTGTCCTTCGAAATACCTAAAATAGATGCAATTTCTCGTGTAGAGAGAGTGAGCTTTATCAGCAAACACAATCTTTCCTCACCATCCGATAATCCGGGAAATTTCTTACGTAGTTGCTGAATATAGTGGGGATAAGCTTTTTCAAATGATTGTTTAAACTCTACCCAGTCGGCATCCGTCAGGATCCGTACGTCAAAAATATTTTCCGCAAAGGGGCTTAACGCATCTTCATCTTTCTCTTCATGAGCCGTTATTTGATCATTGAGGTCAATTAATTGGGCATTCTTTTGAATGAGAAGGTTAGAAAGTTGACGCAGGTTGTCACGATGCTGTTCGAGGTCGTTTTTGGTGACCTTTCTATAGGTATAAAGGTAAACAGCACCCAGAACAATCAGCAGTCCCATGACCCCTATCCACCACAAGCGCCTTTCAGAGAGTTGCTGTGACTTCGCCAGGGCAGCTTTACTTTTTTCTGCCAGGTACTCCTCGTGCTTTGCCTGTAGTTGCAGTTCCATT
>JAUILM010000759.1 GCA_030432855.1 Bacteroidia bacterium | reverse complement strand
TGGATCAGGATCTTGGTGGACTGGAAAATCTTTCGCTCATACCAGGTACAGTGGGTGCGGCTCCTATCCAAAACATTGGTGCATACGGTGTCGAGCTAGCTGATGTCTTTGATAGCCTGGATGCTACTGACCTTACCACTGGGGCGAGAAGAACTTTTCAAAAGGACGAATGCAAATTTGGGTATCGTCAAAGTATTTTCAAATCTGAACGAAGAGGTTTGGACCTGGTGACCAAAGTGCGTTTACGTCTTACGAAAAACCGCCATGAGCTAAACATAAGTTATGGAGGTGTGCAAAATGCACTAGAGGTAAAAGGGATAACTCAACCTGGCATTAGGGATATCAGTGAAACGATCATTGAGATCAGACAGTCGAAACTCCCGGACCCTGCAAAAATTGGGAATGCAGGTAGTTTCTTCAAAAATCCGGTGGTCCCGACATCTTTTTTTGAAAGGATTAGCACCGGACAGGTAGAGATACCGCACTATAAGGTAGCTGATTCGATGATAAAAATTCCGGCAGCCTGGCTCATTGAAAACTGTGGATGGAAAGGTAAGCGGATTGGTGATGCTGGCACTTATGATCGACATGCACTGGTATTGGTCAATCATGGATCAGCAACCGGAACCGAACTCTGGGAGCTGGCAAATCAAATTATGTCGGATGTCATGAAGACTTTCGAGATCCAGCTGGAACCTGAAGTAAATATAATTGGCTGACCTGTGTGCCCACTCCGGAAAGTGCGAAGATCGCCAAAAGAGCCATTTTTGATTTGGTAATCTTCGGAGTGGTACACTAATTAGTTTGTACCGTATCAAAGGCCGGATCCTCCTCAGGCACAGTATATTCTTTTTGCTTTTTCCCGAACACCGATACATTCACGTATCGCTTGGGGTTTAGACGAAAATCCTGCAGTAGTAAATCCAGATTTTTGGCAGTCCGTGATAGATTGTCGTACAACTCTTTGTTCTGAGCCAATTGTCCCAGGGTCCCATCTCCTTCTTTCACATCCTGAAGAATGCTTTGCAAGCCGGCAAAGGTCTGTTGGGCCTGCACAAGAGTTGATTCTAAGCTTTTGATGGCATCACTGCTATTACCCAGGGCCTGATTTGCTTTGGAGATTGTAGTATCCAGACGAGCAGAAGCCAGTTGCCGTGTGATTTCATTGGTATTCTCCAGTAGACCGGTGATTTGATCGTTATTACTTTTCAAAGTGCCGGTGACCGATTCCAGATTACTAAAAACTGCACTGAGTTTAGAGGACGATTGCGAGAATAGGTGATTCATGGCAATAGTCGTCTGTTTGAGGTTGGCAATGGCAATGCGAAGATCAGAGACTGTCTGATTGACTCCGCTATTGGGATCCCCGTTAGTAATACTATCAACTACTCCTCCCAGACCTTCCTTCAGGACTGCCATATATTGGTCAATCTCAGCCGGGTCCACCATGGAGCCCAGAAGGCCTACTTCTTCTCCCTGCAGCATCGATCCACTTTTGAGACAATCAGCACTGCAAGTACCTTCATATTTTAGCACAATCAACTTTCCACCCATCATACCTTCACTCCGCAAAGATGCAACGGTATTGGGAGGGAGCTTGATTTCTTTACCAATATTGAGTTTTACCACAAGTGTTTTCAGGTCCTCAGGCTTGAGGAAGATGTCCTGGACAATACCTACCTGCAGCCCGTTTATAAAGACCGGATCTGATGCCTGCAGTCCATCAATATTGCTGTACTCAACTGTGTATGAGTTACTTCTATTTAAAAGATTGGTCCCTAGCAAATACTTATAGCCCCATATTAAGAGCGCAATAGCAATGATTGCAAACAGACCAATTCTGATTTCTTTCTTCATATAAAAAGGGGCTTTACAAACTGTCCAAACAAAAGTGGTACCGATTAGTTTATAAAGCCCGCAAAGTTATAAAATATTGCTACCTGTCCTTGATGAGGGGACGGGTGGTCTGATATTTATCGACCCATGGCAAGTGCGTCTTTGACGGAGATCGGTTTATCATCGAAGTAAGCAACGATAAAGCAATCTGTAAATCCCAGGCTTTTTAGCTCTGATTTTGCTTTTGCAGCATCTTCATAGGATGCCAGCTCGCCTACCTGATACTTATACATATCTTTTTCATATCGAATCAGCACGTTTTCTACGCGATCCCATTTACCCCCGCCAGTGCGCAATTTACTCGAAGAAGCAGAGAGTTGTACGACATACTCAAGTTTGGGATCTCTGGGTTTGATTATGGCATCATCATCAGCCTTATTCTCCATCTTCTTCACGGCAGTCTCCTTCGGTGTTTGAGAAGGCGTTGATTGCTGAGCAACCACGGTAGTTTTTTTCTCTTTCTTTATTTCAACAGGTGCGGATACTTCTTGTCCACTCTGTCGTTGTGCCTTCATCCGTGCGATTTCTGCCTTGGCACGTTCCACATAATTAATAGGCTCTTCCTTGGTGGTTTCCACAACAACTTGTGCGGTCGAAGCTGTTTCATTTACTGCTACTGCTTCTATAATGGGCTCTTCTGTAATGACTAAGGCTGCTTTGTCTGCCTCAGACTTGTATCGACTAAAAGCCGTATACATGGCATGTGCCATACGACCCTTACCTTCTTCAGACAGAAGGAAAGACTCCTCTTTGTTGTGATTCAAAAAGCCTGTTTCAATCAATACACTGGGCATTACAGTATTTCTCAAAACCAGAAACCCTGCCTGCTTCACTCCTCTGCTCACACGCTCGCCCTGATTCTGAAACGCATCCTCCATGTAGTTGGCAAGCGCAATACTTTGATCCAAAAAGGCATTTTGAAACATACTCAAAGTAATGTGGGCTTCGTCTGAATCAGGATCATATCCGTCATAGTTCTGTGTATAGTTAGCCTCTTTGGTGATCACCGAGTTTTCACGCTTTGCTACCTGCAGGTTATCTTCTGAGCGATGCAATCCCATCACATAAGTCTCAGTACCTACCGCTGAGTTTCTCTTTGCTGTCGCATTGCAGTGAATTGAGATGAACAGATCAGCCTGATTTTTATTCGCGATATCTGCACGCTCATGGAGTGGTACAAACTCGTCTTTGTCACGGGTGTAGATGACCTCCACATCCGGATGATATTTTTTGATCATCTGACCTAAACGCAAGGTGATGTCTAGAGCAATGTGCTTTTCTTGCGAGTTTCGACCTGAACATCCACCATCATGTCCACCATGACCTGCGTCCAGTACAACCTTCCTAACTCCATTGGATCCTGGCGCATCGG
>JAUILM010000758.1 GCA_030432855.1 Bacteroidia bacterium | reverse complement strand
TGAATTCCCTCGGCCAGATTATATAAAACCTTTATTTCATCTGCATTGAGAGATTGGTCGAAAATGGATACCTCGTCCATTAGTCCCACAAAATTGAGACCCAGGAAAATTCGGTTTTCCTCTGTGGCCAATGTGAAAGGCTCTGGAATATTGCGAGATCCCTGCAGTTCACCATTGATGTAAAATGAAGCAGTACCGGCATCTGAATTCAAGCCGGAAAATGAAATGGCAACATGTGTCCATTTGTCTTTGGCAAAAGGTAAATCTTCAGCCGGGACCAAACGGTTATTAAAGTCTGGATTTTTATCAGGTCCGATATTATCAGGATTCCAAACTGTCAAATCTCCGAAAACACCCATGCGAAAGGATCGGGGATTCTTGTCTGAAAAATCTGCCCATATGGCCGCATCATTGTAGTTTACGTCAGTGATCTGCACAGGATCCGTAAAACCTGGTGCTAAATCTACATTGGGATTTACTTTTAGCCAGAAACTGACGGTACCATTCCAATTCTTTGGATCGTAAAGGACATTATCCTGGGCTTTGTAGAAAATGACATCACTCACCTTTCGCTTGAATTCCAGTGCATTGCCAAAGAGCCCTGATTCATTGAGCCGAATAGCTGCAGAAACCGCTCCTTTTATCGCCAACTTTGTGGATTCATAATTTTTGGCTCCATATATACTGGACTCTCCTCTTGCAAAATCTGCTTCATAACCCTGGTCGAAAGTTGTGCAGAATGTCAGACTCTCAGCCAATACTTTCGCTTGTTTTCTCCGTGTCTCCTTAAGATATTGAGCTATGGTGCCGACCGGTGCAATCCAGATCTCGTCTGCATGTTCTTTTACATATTGTGCCAGGGCTCTGAGCATAGCTACTCGCGTGGTTTGCTGTCCATCGGTATTCACTTCATGTCCAGCCAGGAGAAGCCAGTTGCCGGATTCCTTTGCCTCTTCAATCATGGGTTTGATATCAGCCTCAAAATCCTTCCCGTCCATCTCGATACCTTGCAATATGGCCATATCTGTGAAGGATGGATCATTAGGTGCTTCATTGAGCCAGCCACGACCACTCTCGAACATCTCATCGATGAGGGGCACGTAGCTCATGCGTTCAGAGCCCCTACCTACGAAAGTATTTCCGCAGGTGTAAGCAAAGGAAACAGGATCCACACCCAGCATTTCTTTGATAGCTGCATTTGCGTCCAGCAGTTCCTGGCGCATTGTGGACAGTGAGTACTGTTCGAGTGCCTTATGACGTGACCACGCGAAGTTGCCGGTGCAGGGATGATGAATTGTATGATTTCCGATTTCGTGTCCGTCGGCTACGACTTCCTTCCATCCTTCCAGATTATCCTGCATTCCAGAAGGCACTACATAGAATGTGACATCAAGATCTAACTCACGGAAGAGATCTTTGGCAATGGTAGGATGTGACTGACGGGCATCATCAAAACTTAAAGAAATCGCCATTTTTTTACCATCTGGCCACTCAAAAGAGGGCACTTGGGCCGCGAGGTTGGTTACCAATACAGCACTCACTATCAGGGAGGACAACACTTTGGACATACTATGCTTCACTTTTTGCAAAAGATAGTGAAATTGTGCATTTCCAAAGGTTACGGTGCGAGATGATTTATCGGCAGAAAAAGTAGGGGAGTGAGTATTAATGAGTAACTCGCTGGAATATTCCTGCGTCTATAAATGGACAAGAACTGGTAGTTGACTATGACAACATTAAATCATCTTTTTGATCCCGAACTATATCTGCATTTTCATCAGGATGTACTTGATAAGGATAGAACTAAACGAGAATGTGATTTCGTTCTAAATCAAACAGGAATTGGAAAAGGATGTCGAATATTGGATCTGGCCTGTGGTCACGGCAGGCATAGTAAATATCTGGCGGAGCAAGGACATAAAGTACTTGGTATTGATATTAATGAATCCTTTATTGAAATAGCTCAAAGGAACTATGACCATTCGAATGTGGAATACCATGTTGGAGATATTTTAGACATAGCCTATGTCCGGGAGTTTAATCTAACTGTACTCCTTTTTAACACGTTCGGTTTTTTCAGCAAGTCACAAGCAAAAAGGATGATTAAGGCTGTTGATAGCGCCTTGATACCGGGAGGGCAATTTATTCTTGATACTCGCAACCGTGATCGACTTATGTTGGACGTAGAGCCCTGTTCTGTAATGGAGAAGGGAAAGGATCTAATGATCGATCGAATTTCATATGATTCCAGAAAAGGAACCACATTAAATCAGAGGATATATATCAAGGATGGCATTCGATATGATGCTCCATTTACCATGTATCATTACAATTATTCTGATCTAATGGATTTAATCGAGGGTACATCGCTGGTAGTGAAGTCTTGTTACGGTGGTTGGAATGGACAGGTATTTAGTGAGTCTTCGAAGCGTGTTATCATGATTCTCAGCAAACGATAAAATTTGTCATTTTTCCACGTATCTAGGATTTCTTCGATACGTGAAAGTAGAGCTGACTGAGAATCTTCAAAAAAAAGAGGATCATGTGTAATATTTGGCCATTTCGCACGACTAACCAGGTAAAGAATAATGCGAAGTCTAATTTTATTTATAACCATTTTGGGTATCAATGCTCATATATTTAGCCAGGAGATTGCAGGAAGTTGGAAAGGGGCTCTTCAGGTACAAAATATCAATGTAAGACTCATTTTTAACCTCGATAATGACGATACTCAATGGTCCGGGACCCTGGATAGTCCGGATGAAGGTCTCGAAGGCATAAAGTTATCAAACGTAGAAATTCAGGACTCGATAGTGAAGGTTGAGATCGCTAAACTTGATTTAGTATATGAAGGTGTTTGGGATGGAGCGGATATCATTTCCGGGACATTCAGGCAGATGAATCAGGAATTTTCTCTTCATTTGGATAGGGTGAATTTCGATAGTCAGGCAGCACCCTTGCGTCCTCAGGAGCCTTCACCACCCTTTAGCTACTATGCAGAAGAGATAACGTTCATATCAGGAGATGGAATGGTTACATTGGGAGGCACATTGTGCATCCCGGACACAAAGAAGAAGTATCCTGCAGTAATATTGATCACGGGGAGTGGACCGCAAGATCGAGATGAGACCATCATGGGTCACAAACCTTTTTGGGTGATTGCTGATTATCTTGCCACTAGAGGGCTGGCCGTACTGCGATTTGATGATCGAGGTGTTGGAGCAAGTTCAGGTACGCATGAGATATCGACAACTCATGATTTTGTAAAG
>JAUILM010000025.1 GCA_030432855.1 Bacteroidia bacterium | reverse complement strand
CAACCCAATTGTGATGTGCTCCATATCGTCGATGTGGATAGTAGGGCGATTACTTCATGTCTCGAAAGTATAAAGGATCGTCAGGATGTACAGGCACAAGGGATGAAAGATGTGAGAGTCTCACTGGAGAGCAATGATATTGATGCTTTAGTGATTGCAGCCCCGGATCACTGGCATGCTCCGGCTTCTCTCATGGCGATGCAGGCGGGTAAACATGTCTATGTGGAAAAGCCTTGCAGTCACAATCCCGCAGAAGGTGAGATACTGGTGGAAGCAGCTAAACATTACGATAAGACCATACAGATGGGCAACCAACGTCGATCCTGGCCACATGTGATGGAAGGCATTCAGATGCTACATGAAGGTGTGATTGGCAATGTCTACTATGGTAAGGGTTGGTACTCTAATAATAGACCTTCCATTGGAAAGGGAAGTGTGACTTCGGCTCCAGATTGGTTGGATTGGGAACTTTGGCAGGGACCTGCACCACGGAAAGAATACAAGGATAATCTGATTCACTACAATTGGCACTGGCACTGGCATTGGGGTACGGGAGAAGCACTAAACAATGGTACGCATATGATTGATCTATTGCGATGGGGCATGCAATTAGACTTTCCAACTAAGGTGAGCTCTAATGGAGGACGCTACCGATATGATGATGATTGGGAAACACCGGACACTCAGATTATAAGCCTCGATTTTGAGGAAGCAAAGACTATGGTATGGGAAGGAAGAAGCTGCAATGGAAAAGATGTGGAAGGTACTGGTGTAGGTGTGCTATTCTATGGCGACAATGGTAGTATGTTGATACCAGCCGGCAATAGCTATTCCGTATTTGATTTAAGTGGGAAGCGAGTGCGTCATGTAGAAGATACAAGAACTGTAGACCCCAGAAATGCCACGAATCCGGCCGAGCACCTCGATGCATTGCATATTCAGAACTTTTTTGACGGCATTTTACGAGGAAAGACATTGCATGCGGATGTAGAATCGGGACACAAAAGTACCCTCTTGGTGCAATTGGGAAATATTGCTCAGCGTGTAGGCAGGTCTCTCAATACAGATGCTTCCAATGGACACATAGTTAATGATCAGGAAGCAAAGAAACTTTGGAGCCGCACCTACGAACCCGGATGGGAAATGAAAATATAATGAAGATGAATAGAAGGTCATTTATATCAACGGTATCTCTCTCTGCAGCCGGAAGTTTTATGCCCTGGTCGCTTGGGGATGCAGAAACAATACGAATCGGAATCATTGGTGCCGAAAATTCGCATACGCGAGGCTTTGGAAAATTATTTAATATCGATAAGGCATTTCCTGGCGTTTCCGTTGACTATGTCTGGGGTGAGACGGATGCATTTGCAAAAGATGCTATGGAGAAAGGACAAATTCCAAATCAAGTCCGGGATCCGGAAGAAATGTTGGGAAAAATCGATGCTTTAATTGTGGATCATCGCCATGGGAAATATCACTTATCGGCAGCTTCACCTTTCGTGGAGGCAGGTATTCCTTCTTTTATTGATAAGCCATTTTGCTATAGAGTGTCAGAAGGTAAGTCTTTTTTACAGATGGCTAAAGAAAAGGGTACGCCCGTCACATCATTCAGTTCGATAGCACATAGTTATGATACCTTTGATCAAAAAAAGCAAATAGACGCCATCGAAAATATCAATCAGGTGGTGATGTATGGACCCTGTGATATATTTTCCGAGTATGGCGGTATTTTCTTTTACGGACCCCATCTGATCGAGCCCATGATTTATTTATTTGGCTTGGATGTGGATAGAGTACGTGTCACTAATAATGGAAAAAATAGCAGTGCTCAGGTCATTTATCGAAATGGAATGCTGGTCTCTTTAATTTTTACTACTAAGAATTATGGGTGGCAGACCTATGTAGAAACCGATGAAGGAATTCAACAGATCAAGTCACGACTGGAAAAGACCACGCCCGGAAAAAACTACACGGACATGGTCACCATGTTCACCACAGGTGTAGAGCCCAGAAGCCATGAAAGCATCTTGACAGGTATGGCTATATTGGAAGCTCTTGAAAAATCAGTGAACAGTCATCAGTGGGAGGAGGTCTGAGACGGTATCCGGTTTCCGGTTTCCGGTGTCCGGGAGTATTAAATTAAATGTACGTCTCCGTTTTGATAGGTGCCTGGTCCCAGGTACCGGGTGCCAGGAATTTTTTAATAAATATATACGTCTCCGTTTTGATAGGTGCCCGTGACCTACGCTTAAGGCTTCGGTCACCAGAGGGTTTCAGGTGTCCGGTTTCCGGAATATTTTATAAAT
Organism: Bacteroidia bacterium; assembly: GCA_030432855.1. Taxonomy (GTDB): domain Bacteria; phylum Bacteroidota; class Bacteroidia; order Chitinophagales; family Saprospiraceae; genus JABDMH01. The sequence goes on along the minus strand of JAUILM010000025.1, from coordinate 15,755 downwards.
ATTTTCGTCTCCGTTTATTCTGATTCCGGGTGCCAGGACTTTTCAGTAATGCTTACAAAAGATTTAGAATGGATGTGGGCGGGGCTCCCCGGTTTAGAAGCGTAGCGATAAACAGGGGCCGGGGGTAAGCGCGAGCAAAACATCCGGAATTCATTAATAAATATTTACGTCTCCGTTTATTCATGTTTCCAGCAACCTACGCCAGGGTTTCGGCTGCCAGAGGGTGCCGGGATTTTTTAATGTCCATGCCTAAATAAGGTTGACCGGTTTTCAACTAATAAGCTGACACACTGCCACACCGAAAACTGCCACACTGCCAGTAACCTACGCACAAGGCTTCGGTCACCAGGCTGCCCACTGCCAGTAACCTACGCACAAGGCTTCGGTCACCAGGCTGCCCACTGCCAGTAACCTACGCACAAGGCTTCGGTCACCAGGCTGCCCACTGCCAGTAACCTACGCACAAGGCTTCGGTCACCAGGCTGCCAACTGACCGTAAAATCAATCTTCAAGTTTCAAAACTTCACTGGTATATTCCCGGGTTTTTGCCAGCAAGGATGCATTATCAATGAGTGACTGACCATAGGTGGGTATCATCTTAAGTAGTGTGTTTCGCCAGGCAGTTGATTTCATTTGTTGAGGGAAGCATTGTTCCAGGACATTGATCATGATGGATACTGATGTCGAAGCACCGGGGGAGGCGCCCAGCAGAGCGGCTAAGCTTCCCGATTGATTTTTAACGATTTCGGTACCGAATTTTAGGACTCCGCCTCCCTTATCATCTTTTTTAATGATTTGTACACGCTGGCCGGCAATTTCGAGTTGCCAGTCATCAAACTGTGCTTCCGGGTAGTAGGTCTGTAATGTCTTAAATCGATCCTCTGGAGACTGCAACACTTGCTTGACTAAATACTTTGTTAGATCGATGTTTTGAGCGCCTGCGGAGAGCATTGGCCATAGATTGTGTGCTTCTAATGAAAGAGGCAAGTCAAAGTAAGAACCGTTTTTCAGAAATTTGGTTGAGAACCCGGCATAGGGTCCAAAAAGCAGGGACCGTTGACCGTTCATCATGCGGGTGTCAAGATGCGGTACTGACATGGGAGGTGAACCCACGGATGCCTTTCCATAGACCTTGGCTTCATGCCGTTCAATCACTTCCGGGTTATGGCATCGAAGCCACTGGCCACTTACAGGAAATCCTCCATACCCACGACCCTCAGGAATCCCAGATTCATCCAGTAAAGGTAAAGCACCACCTCCGGCTCCTATAAAAACGAAATCTGCAGTCACGGACATGCGGTCCTGACGCTCCAGGTCCTTGACTTTGATACGCCAGTTCTTGTTTTTGAGTTCTTTCAGGTCCCGCACCTCATGACCGAGAAACACATCAATGCCCTCAGTATTCTGCAGGTGATATACCATGGCGCGAGTCAAGGCTCCAAAGTTGACATCTGTGCCAATTTCCATGCGGGTAGCAGCTAGTTTTTCTGAAGGTGATCGTCCCTCCATCATCAAGGGTATCCAATCTTGCATTATGGCATGATCCTCCGTCAGTATCATGTCAGCAAATGCTGGAAATTGTGACATAGCGGCATATCGCTTTTTCAAAAAGGCGACATGCTCATCACCCATGACAAATGACATGTGTGGAATGTCGTTTATAAATGCATTGCTGCTATGGATCAATTGATGGGTGCGCAGATAAGACCAGAATTGTTTAGAGACTTCAAATGATTCGGTAATACGCAAAGCCTTGCCAAGATCTACTTCTCCCGTATCATTAATGGGAGTGTAATTTAACTCGCAATAGGCAGCATGACCTGTGCCTGCATTATTCCATGCGTCTGAACTTTCAGCACCTACCTCATCCAACCGTTCAAATAAAACCACCTTAAGATTGGGATCAAGCTCCATGAGCAGGGTTCCCAGAGTGGCACTCATAATGCCAGCTCCTATAAGTGCCACATCGTAATGATTATCTGCCATACTACTTATGCTGCTTTTTCTGCTCTTTGAAAAGAATGAATCAGCATTTCCAGGGTAAAGCCGTCCTCATTTTTAAAGGTTAAGTCGGCCGAGAGTTTCCGAGCAAAAGAATTGATCAATGAATAACCAAATGAGGAATCTGTAAAATTTTCCAGGTCCTGAACTCCATCGCCGTCATCTTTTATGGTGAGATGTAGATTATCTCCCAAATCTTTGAGTGCGATATATATTTGACCTTTTGATTTATTTTTAAAAGCATGCTTGAGGGCGTTGCTGACTAATTCGTTTATGGTAAGGCCTAAAGGGATCATTGTATCTACATCAAGCCAGATAGAATCGATATCGGTATTCAGTTCTATTTGCATGGTGTCAGTTTGATAGGAACTCAGTAAATTTTCCAGTAGTTTATCTAAATATTCTTGTGTGTTGACACCCTTTAAATTATCAAATTGATATAGATTCCGATGAATTAAGGCCATAGATTCAACCCGGTCCTGACCCTCTTTTAAGGCAACTCTTGCACGATCATCTTTAATGTGTCTGGCCTGAAGGGTTAATAAGGCGGAAATTACCTGTAGATTATTTTTTACTCTGTGATGAATTTCCTTTAAAAGTGTTTCCTTCTCTTCTGCTCCTTTCTTGATTTTCTTATTTAATCGGTTTAACCAGAAGATGAAGGCACCCAATAGCAGAATACACATTATGAGTGCCATATTAAAATTTCGAGATCCGTTCAACTTTGCCTCAGCCAATGCTTTTTCGGTACTGGCCAATGCTAAATCTTTCTCCTTTTGCTCTACTTCATATTTTGTTTCAAGTTCTTCGACCTGTCTGGCTACCTGGATTTTAAAAAGGCTGTCCTTATGCTCCTGTGCAAGCTCCAGGTAATCCAGCGCCTTGTTAAGGTTACCAGTACGTTGACTTATTTTTCCATAGGCGAGATAAATATCTTTTAGTAGGTAGTGGTTGTTGCCGGCAAGAGGCTTTGCTTCTTCCAGAAAGGTCTGGGCTTTCTGAAAGTCATTAAGCTCGATTGATGTCAGCGCAACACCTAGAAGGGCATTGGCCATCTGATCGTTAGGGGCTATACCGCGACGGAGATTTAAAGACTTCTCACCAAAAACCAGCGCATTTTGATAATCTTCCATTTCATAATAGGCTGAGGACATATTCCCATAAATAAAAGCAAAGGCATCAGAAGTCGGGGAAAGTCTTTTACGAGACTCTCTTTCGGCATCAAGGTACATGGCTATCGCTGCTTCAATATCTCCCTTATTTTTGAGTACGATCGCACGGTTTATTAGATTATTTACGACTCCATCATGATGCCGGTCTGGTGTCACTCGGGCAGCTTCTTCATAAAGGCGCAATGACTCATCCAGTTGCCCCATTCTTCTGTGGATAATCCCCCTGACCGAGAGAGCATTAGAAAGGCCAAAACTATCGTTTAAAGTCTCATAGATTCTTTGAGAAGCAATGACATAAATACCTGCGCTGTCAAACGCACTGAGACGCATATATGATTGTCCGACGGCGTAACTTGCACGCGCAAGCATTTTATCCTTTCCAAGGGATTCAAAGATCTTAGCTGATTTGCGCAAATGGGGTATACCTGCTTCGATTGAGTGCGTACGCCGCTTCAATTGGCCTGTAAAATACTCAATATAACCCTGTCCGGTTTCGGTACCTGCATAGGGCATTACCTGGCTTGCCGAATCTAAATACAATTTGGACCTTTCATTGTCTTTGCCCTGAAAATGAGTCAGAAGGTCAAGATATTTCATACATCGAATGCTATCTGACTCAGTGGTTCTGATGATCACTGAAATACTATCAACATAGGAGTTCTGACCTTGAGAAAGGGTAAGAAAAAAGCAGAGGATTAGAGATGATATTGTACGCATGCAACTAAGATAAGAGAAATGCTTGCGTCTCACAGAATTGCTTGAAAGTCCAAAGATCACTATGTTAGATGGTCCATGCATATGAGAATGAAGATATTCCGGGTAATTCCTCTTATAGCCCTTACTTTGACACTCTGTTATCAGGCTAGGTCTCAAGAGTCTTACCGGTTTTTCATTGCAGGTCACACCGGAGGTCTCTCAGGTCTAAATAATGTAGGCCTTCATCCTCCGTTTACCCGAACTATGGAACAATATACCCAGGTAGGTGAACTTGACTTTGGCGTCTTACTGGGGGATATGATTACCAGAGATCCGACTGCCCTAGACTGGCAAGAAGTGCTAAGTGATGTGGAAAGTTTTCAAATTCCGGTTCATTTTGCACCGGGCAATCATGACCTGGAAGACCTGGCCCTTTATAAGGAATATATCGGTGATCGATACTACCACTTCACGCATGAAAATGATTTATTTATTGTGCTGGATCCTCTGTTGGACCGATGGAATATCTCAGGGGAACAATTGGAATATCTGCAGCAGGTACTGAATGAAAATTTTAGACAGGTTGATCACATTTTCGTTTTCTTTCATCAGGTGTTGTGGTGGGAGCGTGAAAATAAATATGGAAAAGTGCGGCCCAATTCCAAGGAAGGTCGTGCAGCTCAAATCAATTTCTGGGATACTGTTGTACCTCTTTTTCATGCATTACCGAATCGGGTGACTATGTGTGCGGGTGATATGGGGGGAGCACCCTGGAGTCATTCCCTGATGTATGATCGCAATGAAAATATTGAATTTATTGGGACCGGGATGGGATCGGGACGAGCTGACAATTTCGTCGTGATTGATGTGGATGAAAGGAAGAAAGTCTCCTATGAGGTGGTTTGTCTGGATACCATAGTCTACCATTGCATGGGGCCTATAGAAAATCATCACTTTGGTTATACGGTAGATACTTCGACTTATAAGCTAGACTTTAATGTATATCCTAATCCGGTGAGGGACTACTTAACGATAACCGGATCTGCAATTTCTAATACAGAGAGTGTGCATCTGTTTGATGAGAGCGGACGGATGGTATTCAAGAAAGAAATTGAAGGTAGAGAGAAGGATTTTATTGATTCCAGTTCCCTACCAGCAGGCATTTATTTCCTGGAGTTGAATTTTGGCGAATATCGTGAGATTCAAAAAATTCTCAAGTTATGAGTCAATCATCACTTGTGCGCATATACTCGATCATCGCAGGAACGAGGTCAACGGGGTTGTCATTAAATTGTCTCTCATTATAGTAGGTAGAAATATCTGAACTCATGTTGAATCTTCCATCAGAATTAAATGGACCAATCAGTCCAAGAAAATATCCCTCTTGCTCGTCCCAGCACTGAGTAAGCAACATTCTATCTTCTTTCCACATCTCCAGATCCACTACAGTCTCAATGACTTTACAAGAGTCACACCAAATATCATAGGATTCATAAAAATGATTTTTCATGACAAGTGATGCTATGTAAGCAGTGTCTTTGAACCTTTCAGGTATTTCGTCAAATCTATTATTGTCTTCAAGTGCATCCACAATGTAGTAGGCATAATACTCCGATTCCATTGTCTCAACAATTAGCGAAGTATCCAAAGCTCGGCCCAATTTGATATCATTATATAAGAGCTGATATTTGCTGTAGGTGTCAGGTATTTGGAGGACAACTGATCGAATTCTCTCCTCTAAAGAGGATGAAGGAAAATTTAGGAGGTAATCCATCACATAGGTCGCTATACTTAGAGATGAATCTGTCGATAAATTAAGCTCATAAAGCCGAATTTTAGCATCAATAAGTGAATCAAAAAATAGTCGATTTGAGTCAATATAAGTAGCCTGTGAATCTTGTTTGTGCCAGTAGAGTGCAGTTTCTATAAATGGTTCGGCAGTGGGTCCTTTGGCTGATAATGATTTCAATCTGTTGAAATTCCGATCGAATAGCTCCAACGAGTCCCGGAAGGAGGAGTAAATTTCTGAAGGCAATTCCGTGGACGGTTCACTTTCAGTGAGCACATCAAGCAGAGTGGGAATGGTTTGAGGTGACGATCGTAAACTTAGGCTTTCTAGAATTCTAGTTTTGGTTGTTTGATTCGAAGTCGTATTATATAGATTTAAAAAGGCTTCCTCTATATTAGTACTTCCAAATTCATGAAGGCTAGTGACCAGGTAGAAGTCAGAATTAAAGGGCTCCAAGCTGTCTATCTTGGGCACTAGTAATAGATCTACGAGTTCCTCTTGATAAATCGAATCGAATGTATGTTCAGATAGAGCCGTGGCTGCAAGATTAAATATTATTGAATCAGTACTGCGTAAATCTTCCAAGATCTTTCGGCCCTTATTTTCCATCATCAATGCAAGAGCAGTAGGCTGTACTTTAATTTGCATCGATTGAATAATGTTATCTACATAATCACTCCCTAAAAGTTCGATAGGCACGGCAAACAGCAAATTTGCTTTATGGTTATTGAAGAATAATGTAAAGGATCTGAAGAAATAGGAAGAAGAATCGTCTCTGTAAGTTATGGCATATCCCCATAGGGAATCTTGATAATGAAATCTATCGACAGATAGTACTGTGTCAAATGATTCTAGCAATTCAATGCTATCACTCAAGATTGAAGGGGCTAGGGTATCCAACGACTCATAATTTGATAGTCGACGAAAATCGAAGTCAATTGTGGAGTTCGTACTGTTATCTGAGAAAGATATGTTTTGGATTAAAGTGCTATCTTCTGCATAGCTATCATAACTGTAAGATAATGTGGGAGCATCAATCTTAAAATCAGCATTATCGTAAATATACGATGACAGAGCAGCAGGTTTTGCCGGTAGAAGGGTGAGCGAGTTAAAGAAAGTCAAGTTAGCTGAGGGATTGCTGGAAAATTCTAGAAGGATGATCATCTGATTCCCACGTATTACACCTTTAAAATGTAAGTGCTGATTGAGAGAATCTGACATGCTTCCGGATAAACTGTGATACCCTCCAAGTTTAGAATAAGTTTTTACGGTTACCTCTTTTGAAAATTGTTGTGCAAAGTAATTTAAAGTAGATAAGAGGTCCTCCTTTTCATCTAAATACAGGGTGCCTGGGGACATGTTTTGATACCGGACTAGATACTGATTTAGAGTCTCGGGATCACGACCAATATTGTAATGAATTTCTACATCACCTCTGGCGGGAAAATCCGGATTCGGTAATTTGTTTGATTGCCATTTATTTGTGCCTGGAAACATCACCTTAAAATGAGCTGATGGAACCTCAAGAATTTTCCACGTAGGATCAGATCCTAATATCTGTATACTCTCAAAGTATCGTCTTAGATCCTCGTCTTCAAGGCTACTTTTTGAGAAACCCAGGACAAGCTGCAGGCAGACGATGTTCGATGAGGTAGTGACTTGAAGTTGACCCGTTAATGAAGGATTTTCAAAATAGTAGTGCTCCTTCCTGGAGGTGCTATCATCATGGGTTTTAATAAGAGTGAGCGATAGAGAATCTTTTCCAGACCACTCTTCAAGTATCATTTCTGCTATGGATTCATGAATATTATCAATGTTGGGAACTCTTAAGGTCATGTAGACTAACCCCTTGTAGAAGTCCATATTCATGATCATTTCAACACCATCTGTTTCCAAATTCATTACTTCAGGATAGGGTGCTTCAATGGTGAATTCCTGGTTTTGAGAGGTGATGTGTACCCATTCATCTGTTTTATATCGTTCATACCATTCTTCCATCCTGTTGTCGATCTGACCAGCTTTAACCTGTCGGATTTTATATCCTTCACCTTCTAGCATTTCCAGTACATTGGACTCACCCCGTAGATGTCCCACGCCTACCACTGCAAATGTAGAGTGCTTCTTCGCCAGAGAGAGAAAGGAGAACAACTGCGTCTTATTTCTTGCTATCATGTCCAAATCTTCATTCAAGTTGGGATAACTTCTTGAAATAAAATTATGCAGTAGATTAACATCCCCTGTACTATAGAAATCAATCATACTGTCCAAATGGGATTGTGAAAAACTTTCCGCATCAGAATAAGTAAAAAGGTTTTCCTGATCTTCTACTTTTTCCAAACCATAGATCTTCTTATCGAGTTGTTTTGCGATAGCCGCGAGGTACACATCGAGTAAGGTTTCTTTACCATTTTTGTCAAGGTACCTCAAATAATCACTGCCCGATTGACTTTCGGTGGTCTCTTCTGGGTCATTGTCAAAAGATTCCGATTCAAAAGCTTTCGAAATGAATGTATTTAGAGAGTCCATGTGTATTTCGGTAGCAAATGCTTCGCAGGATTGAAGAGCAAGTGCTAACGAATCTGAAAACTGAAAAAGCCTTGTGTCATTGAGATGAATGGATCCAAATAGATAAGATTTTGAATGCAAGTTATTTCCTGATATCTCCCAAAGATGAATGTGATCTTCTTGTGACGAAAGAGAGGGGAGAATAAAAAAGTAGGTAATGCAGATGATGAGCAGATGGTTTTTCATGTGGTGACGTTTTCTAATCTCTCTTCCAAGATAATACCAAATTGCAACGTTATTTGATATGCATTGAGCTAATGATCTTCTATGATCACATAAAACTCTCCCCAATACTTTTAACATCCTCCTAAGATCCCTTAACATTTCTATGAAGTCTCTAGGGTGTATTTGATCATTAAAAAATCAAAAGCCATGAAAAAGAGATTAATTATTATGACGATGATGGTAGCCGTTGCTACTCAGTTTGCAATTGCTCAGTTTTATACTGGTGTACGTGTTGGTGGCACTATGGGCAATATCAGCACACCAACGATCATAGATGCCGTGATGCCAGATTTTGAGTACCTGCCAGGTATTGAAGCTGGGGTGGTATCCGAGTACAAGATAAGCGATCAATTCAGCATACAGGGAGAGGTAAACTATCGTGAGAAAGGATTCAGATTGCGTGAAGGAATGGATATCAACGTGTTTAACATTGATTTGCCGTTAGGAGTACGTGTCGATACCCGCCTCCGGTATATCGATATGCCTATTATGGCCAAGTATGCCTTTGGAAACGGACCAGTGAAGGCCTATGTAGCAGCCGGTCCGCAAATGGGATATGCCATGAACGGCAATATTAAGACCCGGGCTAACTTCCTGGTAGATTGGAATCTGACCAACACTCCGATCAATTTGGATGGCTTGAATCATCGCCGATTTGAATTTGGTACCGTGGTAGGGGCCGGAGTAGAATTTGAAGCGGGAGCAGGCAATGTTTTTATAGATGCAAGATACAGTCAATCGCTGTCTGACTCATTTAGAGTGCCACTGGTTGACCTCAATATAAAGAATCATGGTTTTGGTTTTGGTGTAGGCTACAAGGTGGCGATTTAATGACCATGTAGGTTTGAAAACACACTTGTAGGATAGCTCAGGGGAGTCGTGGTAGTAGCGGCTCCCCTTTTATTTACTAAGGTTGAAATCTTATAGACAGTCGTATTACCTAAAGAATCGTGTTCTTGAGAGTTGCTGCCAATTGGCTCAAAATCAATGCTAAACACTCCGAAAAGTCATGCGAAACTTACGCGGTTTTCCTTTGTTGCAACATCTGGATATGTTTAAGGAAGGATTTCGATTTCGTATTCTTTCCTATTTTTAGGCAACAGATTTTTTAGTATTTAAAACGACAGGCACGTATGAAACTTAGAGGAACACATGATTTTCAGGCCACACCAGATCAGATTTGGAACTTGCTGATGGACGCAGAGGTTCTGGCCAGAATTACTCCCGGAGTTGATCGTCTGGAAGAAACAGCTCCCGATACCTATGATGCTATCGCAGAGGTGAAGTTGGGACCGGTCAAAGGTAAGTTTAGTGGCCTGGTTGAAGTAAAGGATAAGCATCAGAATGAAAGCTTTGTATTAGGTATCGATCAGAAAAGCAAGATTGGTAATGCCAAGGCGGAAATGCTATTGACACTGAAACCCTCAGAAGAGGGAACAGGCACCAATCTGAGCTTTGACGGTGATGTGAGAATGAGTGGTCTGCTGGCATCCACCGGCCAGCGGGTGATAAGCGGGGTGGTGGCGATGCTTTCCAAACAATTCTTCACCGCTCTGGAGGAGGAGATACAAAAGGATACAGAGGCATAGTGTCAGATAATGTGTTATACATTAATCGCCAGCTCAGTATTCCACTGAGTGAAATAACTATCAAAGCCATTCGATCCGGAGGTCCCGGAGGGCAGCATGTCAATAAAGTGTCTACCGCCATTGAGCTACGTTATAATCTTCACGAAGCCAGTTTGACCGAGGAGGTCAAACTTCGTTTGCTTAGAAAACTGGCGCATAGAATAACCCGCGAAGGTGAGTTGATCATTCAAGATAGTTCTACCCGGAGTCAAAACAGAAATAGGCAACTGGCCCTGGATCGGCTGAAACTCACCATCCAGGAAGCTCTGGTCAGAGAGAAAAAGCGCATACCAACACGTATCAGTGCAAAAAAGAAACAGAAACGCCGTGAAGACCGCATACATAAAAGCCGTAAGAAGGCCTTGAGGAGAAAGATCTATCCCTAGAGTGCTGGTGAAAAATCAAGCTGCGTTGATAATTTATGGCTTTAGCCTAATTCAGTGGTCTGAGGAATTAGGGATAGGTTTTATAAGATTTCCCCTGGTTATTATGGGAATAGATTCCTGCCTTCAGGGTTGGGCGAGCGTCACACATATGTTTTGAAGCGGCCATGCTCTATACTGTATGAGCCACAGTAAGAGTTAGAGCGGAGAACCTGCGAGAAGTAACCTTTTAGCAGTAGTGTCAAGGGGATTAAGATGCGCGAGTTTATAGAGCATAGCGGAAAAGCATATAGTGTGACCGACCAAGGCTGACAGCAGGCAGTTTTGCCCAACTTTTTCTGCAAAAAGTTGGCCGCCGGAGGCATCTGGAGTGATACATTCAATTCTTTAACTAACCTAAATTTAACCGATCAAGCATTTACATCAAGGTTAGCATACAACATGAATTTACTTTTTTTAACGAAACCCACTGTATATGTCCAAGAACCTCCTTGATATTATTAATAGTGATTATTAAATAAATAGTCATTTTCACAGCCATCTGGCTCTGATGGTACCCCCGAGATTATGCCAATATCCGGTGTGTAAGGGCTCCTGAGTGTAATCGAGGTTTATTAATGTCTTCCTGATTTACATTCTTGCACGGTTTTTGAAATTTCTGTGTTATGCTCAATGCAGAAAAGCTAAAAGACTATTTCAGAATGTTTAGAGGGCTCAGCATGACTGACCTCAAAAACATCTATCACCTGGTATCAGTGCGTACTATGAAACCCGGAGACATATTTATCCGGGCAGGTTGTGAGCGAAAGCATATTGCCTATATCCGGAAAGGTCTGATCCGGTCTTTTCTCATCAATGATAAAGGCGACGAAATTACCACAATGCTTCGCTGGGAAGACCAGTTTGTGGCTTCGCATGATAATGTGGTCTGGAATCGACCCAGCCGTTTTGACTTTGAAGCACTGGAACCGACAGAGCTGATCCAGATGGACTACGATAAGTTGCAGCAGGTTTTGAGAAGCAATCCGGCCTATGAGCAGGTGCGTAAGCACTTTTTACTGAAAGTCATTGGAGAATCGCTGGAGAGGGTAGAGTCCTTTATCCTGTTGAATCCCGAGGAAAGATATTTGAAGTTAATAGAGCAGAAACCTGAGATAGTCAATAGGGTGCAGGACAAATACATTGCACATATACTGGGGATTACACCGGTTTCACTCAGTAGGATAAGGAGAAGAATTGCTGAATCCCGGAAATAATTCAGTCAGCAGAATCGAAATTAACTTTTGTTAACTGGGGCAGGGTTTGATCAATATACCTTTGAAGTGTAATTATTATTCATCACCACATCAACAACATTTGATGATTTAAATTCTAACTAAAATGAAAACACTTAATTTATTTTTCGTCCTGGCCCTTTTCGCATTTATTTCCTGTCAGAAGGAAGGTAGCCAATTTGACACTGCTGTCCTATCTGAAGAAGATATTGCTATGACGCTGGAATCTTCTCTAAAATCAACGCAGGGAGGTATGACCGTGGATCTCGAAGAAGCCGCACAAATGACTGGTGAGATGGATCTGACCTGTGATGCTTCCGACCAGGCTACTACTACTCAAAATAGCAATCAGGGAAATTTCTCTATTACGGCCAATTGGAGCTGGTCAGTGGCGTGTGATGGCAAAATCCCGGAACAGGTAAATTTTGCCTTCAATGGGAAAAGCACTGGAGAAGGGAATACGATCTCCCTGGAGTCAAATAATGAAGGAAGTATGACCGTATCCAATCTCGTGCTGGGAAGTGACTATATTTTTAAAGGAGCCCTAAAACGAGTAGGGACTACATCTATCGATGCCCAACAATCCCGGCACGTAGTAAGGTCAACCATTGATATGCATTTTGATGAGGTAAGAGTAAAGAAACTTGCCTACGAAGTCACAGGAGGGTCTGCATCCATCAGACTTAGAGCCAGTCTGGACGGAGGCAACACCATCGATTATTCAGGAACGATCGTTTTTAATGGAGCTCGTTCTGCTACGATCACATTTGATAATGGTCAAACCTATCATATAAGCCTGTAATTAATAATTGAGCCCGGTAGTTACGAATTCCGGGCTCTCATTTCAATCTCTTATTTCTTTATCACACACTGAGTCGATATGACTTCGATCTCGGATTAATCCCCCTACGTCATGGATTTATTCAATGAATTTCTACTGACCTCCATGGTGACAGTATTACGATATTTTATTTTTGCTGGTATCCCATTTTTTATTTTTTACAAATTTTTTCGAAGTAATTTTTCTGCTTCAAAAATTCAAAGCCGGAAAGTCTCTGACCAGCACCTTTACTACGAAATTGGGCAGTCAATGAAGACCGCAATTGCATTTTCCTTAATTGGATGTTTAATTCTGTTTACACCACTTCGATCATATACCATGGTGTACGATAATATGGCAGAGTATGCATGGTGGGTTATTCCGGTGGTATTACTGGTGTCTTTGGTAATTCATGATACCTATTTTTACTGGCTGCACCGATTTATGCATCATCCTGCAGTATTCGGTAAAGTACATGTGGTACACCACAAGTCTAATAATCCTTCTCCGTGGGCATCCTACTCATTTGACCTTATAGAAAGCGTAGGTGAGGTAATGATTTTGCCTATCCTACTATGTATCCTGCCCATGCATCCATTGACCATTTTTCTTTTCACACTCTTGTCTTTTATAATAAACGTGTATGGACATCTTGGATATGAGATTGCCCCCAGATGGTTTAGAAATTCCTGGCTTTTTGAAATAATTGGAACCTCCGTGTATCACAATCTCCATCACGCCAGATTTCATTATAACTATGGTCTATACTTCAGATGCTGGGACCGATTAATGGGGACAGAGCACCCAGAATACGAGGCAAAGTATGATGAGATTCAGGCCCGACGATTTGGTGCATCGGGACCTTCCAGCGTAACCAGAACCACCACTATGATTCTATTGATTTGTAGTTCAATTTCACTTAGCGCTCAGCATATTGAAGGAACCTGGAGTGATCCACACTCTGGTGCTCTGATTCAAGTAGAAGCGATGAAGGGAGGTCAATATCAGGTGTATGTACTATCCAGTGGTAATGAGACTGAGGATATATTTATTGAAGATACAACCGTATTTCTTTGTAAAGAATTGATGCCTTCCCAACGGCAGGAAGATCTCTATGAAGGTGAAATATATCTACCCAGGAGACAGTGGTATGTCAATGGGTCAATACAACAATTGGATGAAAATCATCTGCAGGTTTGTGGTACCAAAGGCCCCTTCCGACATAAGATGCTATGGGTCCGGCAAGAGGAGATTACTCCTTGAGATGCTTGTCTGCAAAGGCAATAAACTGCTCCCAGTCGTACTGCGTAAGGTCATGACCTCCAGTGCGAATATGATATCCAATTTTACCTTCGATGTTCGGCGTATTTATAGCAGGTTGTTCATCTGTTGCCATCCCAGTCAGATCATAAAGTTCGTAGACTTCTGAGGCATAATATCCCGACAGAAATTCTCCCTTAGGATCTGCCCATTGATCTTCATCAGCACTGGCAATATACAATGGACGGGGAGCTATCATTGCCGCCAGGGTATGTTGATCAAAGGGGAGATCTTCTTCCTTATCATTGTACTTCTTGAAGTTTGGAGAAAACCAATGAGGGAACACAGTATTGATTCGTGCTACGGTCTCACCAAACCGACGACGAGATAATGCAGCACCTCCACATCCAGAATCGTTAGAAACAACCATAGCAAATCGCTGATCACTAGCTCCTGCCCACAGAGCGGCCTTGCCCAGGCGCGAGTGCCCAATGGCAATCACCTTTTCTCCATCTATACTGGGATCCTGTTCGAAATAATCCAGAGCACGAGACATACCCCAGGCCCAGGTGGCCAGAGAAGTTGTATTCACCTTGTCTTCTTCATCCACTAATGCATGCACTCCATTTTCGAACCCATCATCAAAATCCGGATCTATGTCACCGTAATAAATAGTGGCAAGGCCATATCCGGCTTCAAGAATCATTTCTACCGGCCAACGATGAACCCGAACCCCTCGACTTTCTTCCGTAGCCCGGTTAGCATGGATTTCAAATTCTTCTTTATTGGCCACCCAGCTATGATGAATGGAGATACCCGGGTCCGAATGGATAGTGTGGTTTCCATAAAAGTTTAAGCCCAAAAATAAAGGAGCCGATGATTTGTCTGAGGGAAGGTAGATTAGTAATCCAATATCATGGGTTTTACCTCCCTTTGATATCTGCAGTGTCACCTCTTTTCGTAGAGCTTTTCCCTCAAAAACTCGTTCGACTTTATTCAGTATAAAAGAAGTCTGGAGATCCGATGGACCGGTGCCAAACATTTCGTTTTCCAGCATTTCGAAAAGCTGTGGTCTTCGCTCGGACTCCCAATAATCTACCGTGGTTTTTTCATTTCCTACTTGAAAGAGTGGAGGCAAGACAAAGTCAGGTACCAGATTTTCATCATAGTTGGCCTCTTGAGCATGTGTACTTACCAGGGTAAATATTGCAATGAATAATAGATAGAATCTCTGCATGTAAAGGGATTGCTGAAGTTTAGCTTGATCGGATCTCTATAAATATAATTGAATTTAGGAGAGAGTGCCGGAATATTCAGTGACTTTGCCCATCTCTACAGATCAGCATTACTGCTCCGACGGGCTTCAAAGCTTGTAATCTCTCCCATACCAAATCTCAGCAGGCCTCCAAACGTGTCATCTCCGGTAAGCCGTGCTTCCAGCAGGAAGATTTCTTTGCCGTCAAAGTAGGAAAGGTAGATTTTCTCGTCCTGTATAGTTCCCTCAATTTGATCTAAAACCTCTCCTTCCTGAATCCAGGAAGCAATCAGATGATTGTCATTCTGTTGAAAGACCAGCCCACTGGTCATTGTGCTATCAGTTTCCATGTGTGAAATCATATCCCAGGTACCGTTTAGATTGGTGGCAGGCTTCTTTTGAAGCTGCGTAAAGCGATGGGAACGACTGTGTCTAGCCACAAAGTTGATCGGGGGCACTAATTGGGACTCAGGGTACCAGTGCCCCTCGAGGATATTATCCTCAAAAAGTACTTTGAGGTATGATCTGTTGGGAAAATGAGCGATGACCGTGTCCTTGTTTGTAGCACGATCGTGCTTATAGGTGATGTCGTCGATTCGAGTGGTTTTCTCGCCGTTTCTGAAGTTGATGTGTAATTCTTCCGGGCTATCGTAAATTACTTCAAAGTTTACTGGAAGTTCACCTTCT